>DASRWP010000091.1:0-6136 GCA_035654535.1 Brevundimonas sp. | reverse complement strand
CGATAAGCCGGATATTGACGCGGTTCTGGATGCCGAGCCCCGAGCCGATCGGCGACGCCGCCGGCATGACAGCCGCCGCGCCCGCGTCCTCCAGCCGCTTCGCCATGACAACGTCGTCGGTGCAGTAGACCATGACGTCGAAGTCGTCCTTGACCAGCAGGTCGAGCGCTCGCAGCGTCTCGATCATGTCCGGATACAGATGCGCCGTGTCCGACAGCACCTCCAGCTTGACCAGATCCCAGCCGCCCGCCTCGCGCGCAAGCCGCAGCGTGCGCACCGCGTCCTCGCCGGTGAAACAGCCGGCGGTGTTGGGCAGGAAGGTGAATCGGTCCGGCTTCACATGATCCACCAGCATCGGCTGGGACGGGTCGCTGAGGTTCACCCGTCGCAGCGCGACGGTGACGATCTCGGCCCCAGCGGCCTCGGCGGCCGCGGCGTTCTGGGCGTAGTCGGCGTATTTGCCAGTGCCGACGATCAGCCGGCTGCTGAAGGTCCGGCCGGCGACGGTCCAGGTATCTGAAGCAACAGATGCGGTCATGGCGTCTGTCTAGGGGGCTCCGGTCTCGAGCGGAAGATGGTTCACCCGCCGCCGACGAACTGAACCACCTCGATCCGGTCGCCCTCGGCCAGCGGCGTTGCTGCGTGAAGCGACCGCGGCACGATTTCGAGGTTGCGCTCGACCGCCACCTTGCGGACGTCCAGGCCCAATTCCTCGACCAGGGCGAGGACGGTGCGCGCCTGAACCTGCCGGTCTTCGCCGTTGACCTGGATGCGGATGACGCTCACGGCTTATCCTGCGCTTTGCGGCGGACGGTTTGATAACCGCCGCGCCTCGGCTAAAAGGCCCGTCCGATTCCGGTCGGAACCGCCGTTCACGAGCCCATGCCCGATCAAACCGTCCTCTACGTCCTGAACGGCCCGAACCTCAACCTGCTTGGGGTGCGCGAGCCTGACATCTACGGGCGCGGGACGCTCGCGGACATCCAGGCGCTGTGCGAGCGGGCCGCGGGCGACGCGGCCGTGGTGTTCCGCCAGAGCAATCACGAGGGCGAACTCGTCGACTGGGTGCAGGAGGCGCGGGACAGGGCCTCGGCGCTCGTCATCAATCCCGCTGGATACGGCCACACCTCGGTCGCGTTGCTGGACGCGCTTCGCACGTTGACGATCCCGATCGTCGAATGCCACCTGTCCAATCCGGCGGCGCGCGAACGCTTCCGCCACCGCTCCTATGTTTCGCCGGTTGCCGCCGGCGTGGTTTCCGGTTTCGGCTCTTTCGGCTACGAACTCGCCGTCAAGGCCGCTCTCCGGCTAGCGCAGGAACAGCGCGCCGCCGCCGGCCGTTCGGTTTAGAAGGTAACAAGAGGCTCCCATGGCCGATCCCAAGACGCCCGCGACCAAGCTCAGGAACGATGAGATCGACACCGCTCTGGTGCGCGGCCTCGCCGATATCCTGAACGACACCGACCTGACCGAGATCGAGGTCGAGCGCGGCGATCTGAAGATCCGCGTGGCCCGCGAGATCACCATGGCCGCGCCGATGCAGTACGCCCCGGCGCCCCCGGCCGCCCCCGCCCAGGCTGCCGCGCCCGCCCAAGCCGCCGCCGGGCCGGCCTCTATGCCGTCCGACCCCGCCACTATCGTCGCCCGGTCGGGTGAAGAGGTGAAGTCGCCGATGGTCGGCACCGCCTATCTGCAGGCTTCGCCCGAAGCGCCGCCCTTCTGCCAGCCGGGGGACAAGGTCAAGAAGGGCCAGACCCTGCTGATCGTCGAGGCGATGAAGACGATGAACCCGATCCAGTCCCCGCGCGACGGCGTCGTCAGGGAGGTGTTGGTCGGCGACGCCCAGCCGGTCGAGTTCGGCGAGCCGCTCGTCGTGCTCGAGGCCTGAGCCGGTGTTCACCAAGGTCCTCATCGCCAACCGCGGCGAAATCGCCCTGCGGATCCACCGCGCCTGCAAGGAGATGGGCATCTCCACCGTCGCCGTGCACTCCGAAGCCGACCGCGGCGCCATGTGGGTGCGGCTGGCCGACGAGAGCGTCTGCATCGGCCCTGCCCCGGCAGCAAAGTCCTATCTGAACATCCCGTCGATTATTGCTGCGGCCGAGATCACCGGCGCCCAGGCAATCCACCCTGGCTATGGCTTCCTGTCCGAGAACGCCCGCTTCGCCGAGATCGTCGAGGCCCACGGCATGACCTTCATCGGACCCAAGCCGGAGCACATCCGGGTCATGGGCGACAAGATCACCGCCAAACAGACAGTGCTCGACGCTGGTATTCCTTGCGTCCCCGGCTCGGCCGGCGAGGTCGAGACGGTCGCGGACGCCATCGAGGCCTCGAAAACCATCGGCTTCCCTCTGATCGTGAAAGCGGCCGCCGGCGGCGGCGGGCGCGGCATGAAGGTGGCGCTGACCGCGGACGATCTGGTCGAGGCGGTCCAGACGGCCCAGTCGGAAGCGACCGCCGCCTTCGGCAACGGCGCTGTCTACATGGAGCGCTATCTGCAGAAGCCGCGCCATATCGAGCTTCAGGTCGTCGCCGACAGCCACGGCAACGTCGTCCATCTGGGCGAACGAGACTGTTCGCTGCAGCGCCGCCACCAGAAAATCCTTGAGGAGGCCCCCTCGCCCGCCCTGTCGGCCGCCGAGCGCGTCGCCATCGGCGAGACCGTCAACAAGGCCATTGCCTCCATCGGCTACCTTGGCGTGGGCACCATCGAGTTCCTTTGGGAAGACGGTGAGTTCTTCTTCATCGAGATGAACACCCGCCTGCAAGTCGAGCATCCTGTTACAGAAATGATCACGGGCGTAGATCTGGTCCGCGAACAGATTCGTATCGCCGCGGGCCTGCCGCTGTCCTTCACCCAAGATGAGGTGAAATTCACCGGCCACTCGATCGAGTGCCGGATCAACGCCGAGAACGCCGAGACCTTCACTCCTTCGCCCGGCACGATTACCGCCTTCCACGCTCCTGGCGGGCTGGGGGTGCGGCTGGATAGCGCCATCTACGCCGGCTATTCGATCCCACCTTACTACGACAGCCTGATCGGCAAGCTGATCGTCCACGGCCGCGATCGCGAGGAGTGTATCGCGCGCCTCAAACGCAGCCTGAACGAGATGGTCATCGGCGGCATCGACACCACCATTCCCCTGTTCCAGAAGTTGCTGCAGGAGCCGGACATCCTGTCCGGCGACTATGACATCCACTGGCTCGAGAACTGGGCCAAACGCCAGAAGGGCGACGCCTAGGCCCGGTGGAAGAGCCCGGCTTCAGCGCCAGTGGCCCCTTCGGCGGCTTCGGCCCCGACGAACTTCTGAACTGCTACGCTACCGGTGTTTTTCCGATGGGCGAAGGGCGGGACGATCCACGCATCTTCCTTGTCGAGCCTGAGCATCGCGGGGTCATTCCCCTGGACGGGTTCCGTATTCCGACGCGGCTGCGCCGGACCGTCCGATCTGAGCCGTTTACGATCCGTATCGACACGGCGTTCCCTGCTGTGCTGGACGCCTGCGCCGAACCCGGTCCCGGGCGCGAGGACAGCTGGATCAACGGACCAATCCGCCGGCTGTATCTTGAGCTGAACGCGCGCGGCCACGCACACTCGGTCGAATGCTGGCGGGACGAGCGGCTGGCAGGCGGACTGTACGGCGTGACGCTGGGCGGCGCCTTTTTCGGCGAGAGCATGTTCACCCGCGAGCGGGACGCATCGAAAGTCGCGCTCGTCCATCTGGTCGCCCGGCTCAGGCGGGGCGGCTGGACCCTGCTGGACGCCCAGTTCCTGACGGCGCATCTTGGTCAATTTGGTGCGGTGGAAACGCCGCAGACAGCCTATCTAAGGCTCTTGGCCGCTGCCCGGCGGAAGCGCGCCGACACGCGGTCGCTGTTTTGGTCCATGAGCGGCGCAGAGGCGGTATTCTACGCCTTGCAGCCCACGACCCAGGCGTCATAGACCGGGTGCTCCAAACCATTGATGGCGGGCGATGACGCGAACATCCAGCCACGGAAAATCTGCCGCGGATCATTGGACCTGAGAATGCCCCGCGGCTGCACCGCAACCTCAAGATAAGCCACGGCGTCAGTCACCTGCTCGTCAGGGGCCGACACCTCGCAGGCCCGCGCCGTAAAGATCAGCGAGCGTTTGAATCGCACCGGTCGGCCGCCGACCTCGACTTCGAACCGCATCGACTCGGCGGTGATCTTGTCGATCGCCTCGACGATGGCCACCCGGCGGCGCTGACGCCGTGAAGGTTCCACCGGGGTTTCGACGGCTTTCACAGGCGGAGCGACCTCCGTCTTCTTCTCGACCGGATCGATCTCGACGGGATCGTCCTCGGCGATAACGATAGCAGGGGCCGGCGGAGTGACCGCAACGGGCGAGGCCGGAGCCGGTTCGCCTTCCGGCGCGGGCTCGACGGGCGGCGGCGGCGGCGGCGCAACCGGCTGGGTGTTCAAGACGGATGTCGGATCGCGCACCGGCACGGCGTCCTGCGGCAGATCGTTGAGGGCCGAGGCCACCCCGGCTCCGGCGCCGGCCAGCGCCAGAACCGCGACCCCGGCCAAAACGAAGAAGTGGGTGGTCATTCGGGCCGCCAGGCTTCGTAGTCGCCCGTGGCCGCCGGGCGCTTGCCCTCAGAGGCCAGCGATCCCTTCGGCCGCCACGCCATGGGCGTTCCGGACAGGTTCGGCAGATGCGCCTCCTCCCACGCCCTGCGCGGCAGGGGATGTTCGGACGGCAGCTCGTCATAGGTGTAGTGCAGCCAGCCATGCCAGTCCGGCGGCACCTTGGAGGCGTCGGCGTAGCCGTTGTAGATCACCCACCGGCGGCGGCGGCCGTCGTAGCTGCGGCTGTCACGCGACAGGTAGTAGCGGTTGCCGAACTCATCGGTCCCCACATGCTCGCCCCGCTTCGCGATGGTGAAGAAGGTGCCGATGGTGGCGCCGCTGGTCCAGCCGAAAATCCTGCCTAGCACGTCGGGAAATCCACTCGCGATTCATCGCGCCGGCGAGGGCCGGCGGCGACATGATCATAGAAACCGCTGGGCCCTCCGTCCAGCGTTCAGCGCCCCGACAATGAATCAACATCTTGGGGGTAATCCCGCGCCGGACCGCCAGATTTATTGCGGCGGGACGCATCCGACCGCTACGCTCGGTAGCGCCTCACCGAGTCCCTCGATGCCCTTTCGCTTTTCCGATCACGCCGCAACCCTGCCATGCTCCGTTCGCGAGATCGAGCGCTGCAATGAGGCCGGGCCCGTGCTGGCTCCGGATGCCTGGACGGACGTGCAGATCGAGTCGTGGCTGGACTGGCTTGAGACGGGGGTGGGCGCACAGCCGGGCCCGGACCTGCTTCACGATGGCTTCAACTCTTATGCCGAACGACTGAAGCCGTGCGCAGCCGGGGCTCTGGCGGCCACGCTGCGACTCGGCCTCGCCAGCCCTGCCCGACCGCTCCCCGTCTTCCCGGACCTGTTCGACCTTTCCGACCCCGCCTCGAGCTGCCAACTCGCGGCGGAAACAGCGCGGCGAAAGCTGGCGCGGCGGGCGGACGGCGCGCTGGACGCCCTCTCCCGCGCGCTGGCGAGGGTCACGGACGCCGTCAGTCGCTGCGACGGCGAGCGCGGCGACTGCGCCGATCCAGGCCTCAATCGCGCCTTGGCCAGGGCCGCGACGGAGGCGAGGCGCGCCGGCGCGTGCGACGGGGATATCCTCCGGGCGATCGATGGCGAGGACTTCGGGGCTGAGCCGGAGCCGAGGACGCCGGCGCCCTTGCTTGTCGTGCTCGCCGATCGCGCCCTCATCTCTTCCGGAGCGCCGGCTGCAATGCGGGCCGCCGAGGCGGGGCTGGAAGGGGATGTCATCCTGACGTTCGAGCCGCAGCAGGCAGAGGCGATCCTCGCCGCCGCCGCTGCCCCGGCGGTGATGCTCTCACTGCCCGCGCTGCACCGGATCGCCGGGCCCGAGTTCGACACAGCTCTGGCGGATCTGGTCAGCCTCTGGGTTGACGCCCTAGCCGGATCAGGATCGGGCCTCGTGAGCATCGGCCTAGGGGGTCTGGCAGACCTCGTCCTCGAACAGACCGGCGAGGACGGGCGTGTCCGCGCCGCGGAGATCGCGGACATCGTCCGAACCGCCGGCGGCG
>DASRWP010000090.1:0-5620 GCA_035654535.1 Brevundimonas sp. | reverse complement strand
CGCGCGGGAGAGACCGAGCGGCCGACGGCGCCAGCCGCCCGTCAGGCCGCATGACGCCTCCCTTCGTCCTGATCGCCGAGCGCGAGTTCCGCACCTACGTCGCCACAATCAGCTTCTGGGTGGCGCTGCTGGTCGGGCCGGTGATCGCGCTTCTGGCCGGTCTGGCCATCGCCCAGCTGGACCGGGCGTCGGCGCCGATTCCGGTGGGAGTCGTTTCCAGCAGCCCGGCTCTGGCCGAGACCGGCGCGCGGGCCTTGGCCGAAGTGGCGGCCCTGCAGGGACTCGACCTGCGCGTTCGTCCTGCGGTCGAGGGTGACGGGGCCGCAATCCGGATGGAGGCGGGCGCCGGGGGGGAGGTGCGGGTCTCGACAGAGGGCCGGCCCCTGCTGGCCGAGCCTTACTGGACCCTATTCTTGCGAACGGTCGAACGCGACTTTGCGAGGGAGATGGCGGGCTTCGCGCCGTCGGCCGCCGCCCCGGTCCCCGCCGACGGGCCGGTCAAACCCGACGTGGGGGCCGCCGTGGGTCGGTTCGCGGTCGTTCTTATGCTCTGGATGACGCTGACGGGCTCGCTGGGCATGCTTCTGCAGGCGGTGGTGCGGGAACGCGCGAACCGCGCGCTTGAAAGCCTGATGGCGGCGGCGTCGCCATGGACCATCGTGACGGGCAAGCTGGTCGGAGTCGGCGGCGTGTCGCTGGTCGTGCTGGTCGCATGGCTGGGCTCGGGGGCGTTGCTGTCACGGGTCCTGAACATCGCGGGCGCGACACCGGGCATGTTTCCGGCCGGCGATGTCGACGGCCTGCCCCGCACGATCGCGCTCTATGTCCTCGCCTTCGCCCTGTACGGCTTCTGCACCATCGCGGTCGGGGTGCGGGCGAGAGACACCGCCGTGGCGCAGAATCTGGTCAGGCCGGTGTTCGGCGTGCTGCTGCTGGCCTTTTTCTGCGCGCTGACGGTGATGATGGGGGTGGGTGGCGGCATGGACTGGCTGGCGTGGGTTCCGCCGTTCACGCCGTTCGTGCTGCTGATGCAGCCGCCGGGTTCACTGTCGCTGGCGACCCAGGCGGCCATGGTCATGCCGGCCGTGATTGCGACGGCTCTGGCCGCATTGGCAGCGGTGAAGGGGCTGACGCTGAACCTTCATGAGCGCCGCCGGTCGCCGAGGGATCGCCGGGGTCGGGCCCAAGCCTCCAGAACGACCTCTCCGGCAAGCTGACGGTTCGTCTCGCCGCGCCGACGACGTTTTTGGTCCGCGAACGGTCTTTTCAGAGCGTCACTAAAATATGGTCAAGGTTGCACGTGGAAGAACACGGGTTTGTTAACTATCTATTAGTATTTACACTTTCCTAACAACGTTATATATCGTTGTTCTGGCAGGGGGGTACGGAGCGACAGTCTCTCAACCTTGAGCCGAGTTGCCGGACGCGTGCGGGTCTGGTTTTCCCGAAATCAAATGAAAGACAATGTCATGCAAAAGTTCATGTCCTACCTCACCGATGAAAACGGCGCCTCGGCTGCCGAATACGCCCTCATCCTGGCCATTCTCGGCACCGGCATTGCCGCTGCCGCAGTCCTGCTGGGTGGCGGTATCACTGCAGCGATCGGCAAAGCCACCACTGCACTGAACAACGCCTAACCGACCCGGACGGCGGCCTTACAGTGGGGCCGCCGTCCAAAGGCCCGGGTTATCAAAGAAATAACCTTATTCGCCGAACATCGACTCGTAACCGAACGATCCGCGGATTTTCAGCTGGGGGGCTGAATACTTATGTCCATGCGCGCCATGATCACGTTGCTGGTGGCCGTGCTCATGGGGATCGTGGTCGTCGTGCTGATGCGCGGCGTTCTATCCTCCCCACAGTCGGACTCGGCCGAACCCACGGGCACGGTGCCGATCCTCGTCGCCGCCGGTCCGATCGACCGCGGACAGGCGCTCGACGCCCGTAACACCAAAATCATCCAATTTCCCGCCGGGAGCGCGCCGACCGGAGGCTTCGCCGCCGTCGACGCCCTGATGACCGGCGAAGAGCCGCGCCGCGCCCTGAGGCCGCTGGCCGCGAATGAACCCATTCTGGCGGACCGCATCTCCGGCGTCGGCGCCCGGTTCAACCTGTCCGCCATGATGACGCCCGGGATGCGCGCCGTCAGCCTCCGCGTCAACGATGTCACCGGCGTCGGCGGCTTCGTCCTGCCCGGCGACCGGGTGGACGTCATCCTGACGCGGGCCCCCGATGGGGACACCGACGCGATCACCCAGGTGCTGGCCGAGAACGCCCTGATCCTCGCCGTCGATCAGTCCGACGACGACGGCGCGGACAAGCCGGTCGTGGTCAAGGCCGTGACCGTCGAGGTCACGCCGGACGAGGCGCAGACCCTGTCGCTGGGCGGGGTCGTCGGCACCGTCTCGCTGGCCCTGCGCAAGATCGAGGATCAGGCCATCAACACGCCCGCCTATGTCACCGCCTCGGACCTCGGCGCCCCGCGGCGCCGCGGCGCCGGCGTGCAACAGTCCTATGCGCCGCCCCCGCCCCGGGCTCCGGGCCCTGCCGCGCCGGTGCGCGTGGCCCTGCCTTCAAACATGTCCGAGATCCGCGTCGTGCGCGGCACGGAAGCCTCGACCTATGCGGTCGGATCGGGAGGATGACCGTGGCCCAGCCGACATCGCCGCGCCCATCGCGCCGGTTGCTCACCGCCCGGACGCTGGCTCTGTCGGCCGCCCTCATGCTGACCGCCGTGCCGCTGACCGCGCTGCCGTCGGCCGCGCTGGCGCAGGACACCGTCCGCACGGGCGTCCGCGCCTCGGAGCTTGTCCTCAGCCCCGGCGCCTCGCAGGTGCTGGAGATTCCGGGCGCCTACGTCAACCTGATGGTCGGCGACCCCGAGATCGCCGACGTCCTGCCCATGAACAGCCGGTCTGTCTATGTCGTCGGCAAGAAGATGGGCTCGACCTCGGTCACCGCCTACGGCCCCGGCGGGCGCCTGCTGACTTCCGTTTCGGTGACCGTGGGACCAGATGTCGGCGGCCTGCGGCAGCGCATCTCCGCCATCCTGCCGGACGAGCGCAACATCACGATCCAGCCATCGAACGAGTCGGTTGTCCTGTCGGGCATGGTCACGAATGCGACCGCCGTCGGCCAGATCGTCGCCCTCGCGGAAAGCTACGCCCCGGGCAAGGTCGTGAACCTGCTCAGCGTCGAAGGCTCCCAGCAGGTCATGCTGAACGTGCGCTTCGCCGAAATGCGCTCCAGCACGGCGCGCGATCTGCGCCTGAACGTCAGCCGCGACCCGACCAGCGGCGACCCGTCCCTGGCCGTCAGCACCGGCGACACCCTCAACGCCGCCGCGGGCGCCCTGCTGCGTACCTTCGGACTGGCCTCCGTCATGTTCAGCGCCGGTGACGGCGACCTGACCCTGCTGTTCGACGCGCTCGAAACCCGGGGTCTCGTGAAGACACTGGCCGAGCCCAACCTGGTGGCTATGTCGGGCGACACGGCCAGCTTCCTCGCCGGCGGCGAATTCCCGATCCCCGTGGCCCTCGAAACCCAGAACGGCGAAGCGCGGGTCACAATCGAGTTCAAGCAGTTCGGCGTCTCGCTGTCGTTCACGCCGACCGTTCTGGCCGACGGCACGATCAACCTGATCGTGGCGCCGGAAGTGTCGAGCATCGACCCCACCGTCTCGATCACCAACGGCGGCATCGTGATCCCGGGCCTGCGGGTCAGTCGCGCCAACACCACGGTCGAACTGCGGGACGGCGAGTCCTTCACGATCGCGGGTCTGCTGCGCAACGACTATCAGAACTCCGTCCGGCAGTTCCCCTTCCTCGGCGACATCCCGGTCATCGGCGCGCTGTTCCGCTCGACGGGCTTCCAGCGCGAGGAGACCGAGCTGGTCATCGTCGTGACGCCGCATCTGGTCCTGCCCACGCGCGGCGCGCCGACGACCGTGGCCGACGGCTTTGTGCCGCCCTCCGACTTCGAACTGTTCCTGCTCGGCCGTCAGCGCGGCTCCAACGCCGGCCTCCGCCCCGAGGATCGCGTGCTGCTTCAGGCGCAACCGGGCCAGATGGGCATCGAAGGCCCGCACGGGCATGTCCTTTACTAGGGTGACGGTGATGAAAATGCGTGCCTCGATCATGACGCTGCTCGCCGCCGCCGGCCTTGCGGCAGGCGGCTGCACCGAGAGCCGGGTGCAGCTGAGCCCTGATCTGGGCGTCCGCCTGAACTCCGCCCTGGTCGCCCAGGTCGCCGACCCCGACGCCGTCTATGCCGATGCGGCGACGACCGACGGATCGCGCGTCGCCCTGGCCCAGAACCGCTACCGCACCGGGACGGTCATCCGCCCCGTCGTCACCGACACCACCAACACCGTCCGCTCAACCTCCGGCGCGCCCGCCCCCCGCTAACACCGGCGCTATCGCGCCAGCCTGGATCTGATCTCGTGGTAAGCCAGTTGATATCCCGCATTGGCCGCCCGCGACGGGGTTCAGACACAAAGGGCGCCACGCGCGGTAGTCGCCAGGTGATCGGCGTCGTCGAGGGGGCCTTCGACGGCTCCACCGCCCAGACCGCCATCGCGCAGCTCTTCACCGGTTTGACGTTTGAAAATCTGGGCCCGACCTGGCCGGTCGCACCGCCTCCGCATCTGGACATACTGGTGGCCGGGGTCGACGGCGCATCGGCCCGGGATGTGGAGCAGGCGATCGCACGCCTCCGCGGAAGCGCGGGTTCCGCGCGGCCCATCCTCGTTCTGAAGAACGCCGACGTGACGACCACGCGGGCGCTGATCCGCGAGGGCGCCGCAGACGTGCTGACCGCACCTGTGTCGGACGCGGCGCTGGCGTTGTCTCTGGAGCGGATCCTCAGTCTCTCGAGCGCGACGATCGGGACCGATCAAGGGCGCAACCAGGTTGTGGCGGTGCTCAAGGCGGGCGGCGGCGTCGGCGCCTCGGCCCTGATCGCCCAGACCGGAGCCCTGATCGCGGCCCGGCACGAGCAGCGGGTCTGCGCGGTGGACCTGGACGTCCAGTTCGGCTGCCTCGGCCTTTACCTCGATCTTGAAAAGAGCGTCACCGTCCAGGACTGTCTGGCTGATCCGGCCGCGATCGAGGAGACGAGTTTTCTCACGTCGCTGAGCCGCCACGGCAGCGGGCTGAGCGTCATGCCCGCCCCACGCGACCTCATGCCGCTGGAGGGTCTCGCGCCCGGCGACGTCGGCGCGCTGGTCAACAGCCTGCGGGGCGAGTTCGGCCTCACCCTGCTCGACATGCCGTCGGTGTGGACGGCCTGGACCAACCGCGCCATGCAGCTGTCTGACCGCATCGTGCTGATCACCCGCCTGTCGGTGCCGCATATCCACCTGCTTCGCCGCCAGTTCGGCGTGCTGAACGCACAGGGCCTGAACGACAAGCCCACCACCGTCATCTGCAACGCCGTCTCCGCGCGCCCGCCCTCCGGCCTGTCGGTGAAGGATGCCGAGCGGGCGCTGGGGCGTCCGTTCGACCTGGTCATTCCCGACGAGCCGACCCTGTTCTCGAACACGGTCAATCACGGCGTCGATCTGGCCGCGCTGCGGCGCCATCGAAAGGTGGAGGCCGCGCTCAATCAATTTGCTGGCGTG
>DASRWP010000089.1:0-3554 GCA_035654535.1 Brevundimonas sp. | reverse complement strand
CGAGGCCCTTGTCGCGGTCGCCCGGGTCTGGTCGTCCACGACGCCGCGAGCCGGCCTTGTCCGACTGGCGGAACGCCTTCCGACCTGATGCGGCGCACGCTATAAACCCGGCGAGCGGGGCCAGAGCATGAACGACGACGAACCCTTTATGAGCGAGGAAGACGAGGCCCTGCGCGCGCGGCTGAAGATTCTTCAGCTTGAGCACGCTGACCTTGACGCCTCGATTGACGCCCTCGGCCTTATGCCGGCCAGGGATCAGCTGATGATTGCCCGTCTGAAACGGAAGAAGCTGCTGCTGCGCGACGAGATCACCAAGATCGAAGACCGGATCCTGCCTGACATCATCGCCTGAGGGTCAGCGGCCCTTCTTGCGCACCCACATTGCGGCGTCGGCCTCGGCCAGCCAGACTTCGGGATCGGTATGGCCAGTGTAGGCTCGCACGCCGAACGATCCGCCGAGAACAGCCGTGCGGCCCTGCCACGTGAACACCTCCCGCTCGAGCGCCTCGGCCAGCCGTCTGGCCTTGTCGCGGCCGCCATTCAGACCGGCGTTGAGCATCAGCAGGCCGAACTCGTCTCCGCCCAGCCGGCCAACGGCGTCAGACCCGCGCAGGTTGGACATCAGCAAGTTCGCGACATGCACAAGCGCGGCATCGCCGGCGGCATGGCCGAGGCTGTCGTTGACGCCCTTGAAGCCATCGAGGTCGAAATACAGCAGCACGGCCGGGGTGCCATGACGCTGGCAGAAGGCCATGGTGCTCTTCATGGCCGCCACGAAACCGCGCCGGTTGAGGGCCGGCGTCAGGACATCGTGGTCGGCCGCGGCCTCAGCCGCTTCCGCCCGGCGGCGCAGGGCTTCGATCTCGGCCCTCAGCCGCTCGATCTCTTCCGACGGGTCGATAACGGCCGCTTGGCTCACAGACGGAAAGGCTCCCCGCGCCGGCGACTCAGCAGGTCCGGCGTAGCAGCAGCGTAGCGACCTCGGTTGCGGGCGCAACGCGAGTCCTGTATCGCGCCGCTTTCCCCGGAAAGGGCGGACCGCCATGGCCACCGATTCCCCTCCCCGATCCACGCCCGTCGCGATCATCATGGGCAGCCGGTCGGACTGGCCGACGATGAAGCACGCCGCCGACGCGCTGGACCGGCTGGGCGTGGCGTGGGACGCGCGTGTGGTCAGCGCCCACCGCACCCCGCGCCGCCTGTTCGAGTTCGCCCACGGCGCACGGGATGCTGGGTTCAAGGTGATCATCGCCGGGGCCGGCGGCGCCGCCCACCTGCCCGGCATGGCGGCCGCCATGACCGAATTGCCGGTGCTGGGCGTGCCGGTCGAGTCGAAGTCCCTGAAGGGGCTGGATAGCCTGCTGTCGATCGTCCAGATGCCCGGCGGCGTGCCGGTCGCCACGCTGGCTGTGGGCGAGCCGGGAGCGAAGAACGCAGGCATTCTGGCGGCTCAAATCCTCGCCCTGTCCGATCCGGAGCTCGCCGGTCGCTTGGCCGCGTTCCGCGAGGCGCAGACCGAGGCGGTCCACGAGACGGTTGAGGACTGAGTGGCTGCGCCCCTGCCTCCCGGCTCGACCCTCGGCATCCTCGGCGGCGGTCAGCTTGGGCGCATGCTCAGCCAGGCCGCTTCAAAACTGGGGTTCAACGTCGTCATCCTCGACCCGGAGGAAAACAGCCCGGCCGGGCGTGTCTCTCAGGGCCAGATCATCGCCGCCTATGACGACGCGACGGCGCTCGGCGTGCTGGGGCGGACCTGCGCGGCGGTGACCTTCGAGTTCGAGAACGTGCCCGCGGCCTCAGTCGAACGCCTGTCGCAGGGGGGAGCGCTGGTAGCCCCGGGTCCGAAGGCCCTGGCAGTGGCGCAGGACCGGCTCGACGAAAAGACCTTCCTCAACAGCGTCGGAGCGACCACCGTCGACTACGCGGCTGTCGATAGTCTTGACGACCTGCTGGCGGGACTGGCGCGGCTCGGCGCGCCGGCTGTGCTGAAGACCCGCCGCGACGGCTATGACGGCAAAGGCCAGATCTGGGTTCGCTCCACCGACATGGCGGCTGACGCCTGGAGCGCCATCGGTCAGCGGCCTGCGATCCTAGAGGCGAAGGCTCCTTTCCTGCGTGAGCTCTCCGTCATCGCCGCCCGCGCACGCGACGGGTCGCTGGCCGTCTATCCGCTGGGCGAGAACATCCACGCGAGCGGGGTGCTGAAAACCACGCTGGCCCCCGCGGAGGTGGACGCGGCGACAACGACGCGCGCCCACGCGATCGCAGAGGCCGTCCTGCAGGGGCTGGACTATGTCGGCGTGCTCGGGGTCGAGTTGTTCGACCTCGGCGATGGCCAGTTGCTCGTCAACGAGATTGCGCCGCGCGTCCACAACACCGGCCACTGGACCCAGGACGGCTGCGCCTGCGACCAGTTCGAACAGCATATCCGCGCCGTCGCCGGCTGGCCGTTGGGTCCGACCACGGCCCACGCCCGCATCGAGATGATCAATCTGCTCGGCGATGAGGTGGAGGCCTGGCGGGAGCTGGCCGGGGAGCCCAACACTCGCCTGCACCTCTACGGCAAGGCTGAGGCGCGGCCCGGTCGGAAAATGGGGCATGTGAACCGGGTGAGGTCCGCCTAGGTCGCGGCAGACCCGGACGGCTGCGATCCGCTCGCGTTCCTGACGCGGTGAGGGCAGCCCGGCCAGCAGCAAGGCCGGCGCTTGCCCTCGCTCAGGCTCTCGACGCCCCAATGAACGCGCTTTTCCCTCGTCTCCGGGCGTTTGGGGGAGGTGACCCAGCAGATCCATTCGTTGCGCGCGAGGGGCGTGATGTCATGCCAGGCGTCCCGGGCGGCCCCCCGGGCGTTTAGCGCCGCGTTGAAATCCGGCGGCATGTCGTGGACCACCCCGCCAGGCAAATCCTCTTGCAACCCGCTCACGGCGCCCTCGCGCCGTAGCGAAGCCGGCCCAGCGTCTCGGCCACCCTCCGCAGGGGCGCGTCGAAGTCCTTGCCGGCCTTCCATTTCTCGAAGGCCATCACGTTCTCGATCCGACGCGCGACAAAGGCCTCCGCGGCGTCCTTACCGTCGAACCATCGCATCGTCAGGGCCGGGATCAATATGCCGGACAGGATCGCCCTCTTGGAATAGTGGTTCCAGTCGGTCGCGGTGTCTCCGGCCCAGTTCCACAGATGGTCGGCGCTCTCCCACGCCAGCTTCAGCCCCAGATCGGCGTTGGTCGGCAGGGTCAGAAAGGCGGCGCAGCGGCGGGTGGCGTCCAGGTCGGCGGCGCCGGCTTCCATCCGGGCCGAGACGGCGCGGGCGATTCGCTCCCTCATCTTCAGGCTGGCGGGCTCGACGTCCGCCAAGGTCTCCAGCGCCCGGTCGTCATGGCGGCGGGACAGCAAGGCGGCCAGATCCCGCGCGCCATTGGGAAGCAGCAGTTCCTCATCGCCCAACGACAGCCCGTTCTCGGCGCAGGCCCGCCGGACCATCCGGCTGTTCCAGCCGAGCACAGGCGACAGACGGACGGCGGCGTCCAGAACCGCCTGTTCCATAGTGTCAGCCCAAT
>DASRWP010000088.1:0-9662 GCA_035654535.1 Brevundimonas sp. | reverse complement strand
GCGGCGAGAACTTTCGGGCGGCGCACAATAACGGCGGCCCAGCCGGCGGGGATCAACACGGCGAAGCCGAGGTCGGTGACGATAAAGAGGATGGCCGTGAGCGCGGCAATGGCGACCCAGACCCCGATAAGAAGCGACAGGTCGTCCTCGTTCGTGGCGTCGGCTGGCGGCGCATTATCTGCGTGCATGGCGAACGGATCCGGGTCTGGCTTGCGGTCCAGACGGGCGAGAGTATCGGCGGCCGGTACGGAGCGTGGCGGCCCGGGCTCATCAATGATCGGGGGCGGGTCTCGCGGAACGCCGGCGCCAGGGTCGTAGGGTACCGATACGCCTTGGGCGTCGACGGTGAAGACCTGCTCGAAAGGCGCGGTCTGGAAATCGATGTGGCGGGTGTCCTGCCCGTAGGCGTCGCCATGCAGGCCGAGGAGCCGGCCGTGGCGCAGCTCGGCCCGGAAAGCGATCGAGTCGGGCAGGTCTGCGACCATGGCGTGAACCGTGCCGAAGCGACCTGTCGGGTCGGTCAGGGGCGCGGGGCGGGAATGAGCGACGATGACCTCAGTGAAGAGGCCGGAACCGGTGTTGACCCGGCGGCCCGGGAGGCTTTCGGCGAACTGGCCGGCGAGGTCCGGCGCGATTTCGGACAGGTCCCAGGCGAGGGCGTCGAGAACGGCTGACTCAAGATGGGTGAACACTGACGGCGCCTCCGGGGGCCTGCGAGAAAATCGGGCGGCTTAGCGCCCGGGCGACGACGGCGCGGTGCGTCGTCCTTTCACTGGAGCACAAATGAAAGAGACCAAACAGGCTTCCGCTTCGCCGGAGGCGCGCGCGGCCATGCACGAGATGATGGCGGCGTTCGAGGCGTTCAAAGGGGCGAACGACGCCCGGCTGGACGAGATCGAGCGGAAGGCGTCGGCCGACACGCTGCTGGAGGAGAAGGTGGCGCGGATCGACCAGGCGGTCGGGGCGGCGCAGGCGCGGCTGGACCGGGTGGTGAGCGAGGGGCGGAGGCCGGAGCTCGGGGGCGGTTCCCCCTCCGCCGTCCCGGCCCAAGGCCGGGATGACAAGGAGACCAAGGCGGCGTTCGACGGCTATCTGAAGACCGGCGCGTCGTTCGGGCTGGAGCTGAAGGCGGGCCTGAGCACAGCGTCAAACTCGGCCGGCTATGTGGTGCCGGAGCAGACCGAACGGGCTATCGAGCGGCGGCTGATGGCGGGGTCGCCGATGCGCGAGATCGCCACGGTGCGGACGGTCGGCGCGGGCGTGTTCAGGAAGCCGGTGTCAACGGCGGGCGTCGCCTCTGGCTGGGTTGCCGAGACGGCGGCGCGGCCCGAGACCGATCCGGCCACCCTGGCGCTGCTGGAGTTCCCGGCGGCCGATCTGTACGCGAACCCCGCGGCGACCCAGTCGCTGCTGGACGACGCCCTGATCGACCTGGACGAATGGCTTGCCGCCGAGGTCGAGGACGCGTTCGCGGCGCAGGAGACGACGGCCTTCGTCAGCGGCGACGGCGTCAACAAGCCCAAGGGGTTCCTCAGCTATCCGATCGTGGCCGACGCGAGCGCGATTTGGGGCCAGATCGGTTATGTCGCGTCCGGCGCCGCCGGCGCCTTCGCCGGGACGAGCCCGACCGACCGGCTGATCGACCTGATCTACGCGCCCAAGGCCCAGTACAGGCCGAACGGTCGGTTCGTGATGAACCGCAGGACGGTCTCGGCCGTGCGCAAGTTCAAGGATGCGGACGGCAACTACATCTGGCAGCCGGCGCAGCGGGCGGGGGATACGGCCAGCCTGCTGGGCTATCGCGTCACCGAGATCGAGACCATGCCCGACGTCGCGGCGAACAGCGCGGCCATCGCGTTCGGCGACTTCCAGCGCGGCTATCTGATCGTCGATCGGGCCGGCGTGCGGGTGCTGAGGGATCCGTATTCGGCCAAGCCCTACGTGCTGTTCTACACAACCAAGCGCGTGGGCGGCGGGGTGCAGAACTTCGATGCGATCAAGGTGATGAAGTTCGCCGCGAGCTAGTTCCAGAGGCAGCAGGCAGCAGGGAGCGAGCAGCAGGACGGCGCGAATGCGTCGGCCCTCCTGCCTGCTGCCTGCTGCCTCTCCTATCCAACAAGAGGTGGTTCAATGACCGCACCGGTGAGCCTCGCCGAGGCGAAGCTGTTCCTGCGCGTCGAGCATGATGCGGAGGACGGGCTGATCCAGACGCTGATCGATGCGGCCCGGGCGCGGGTGGAAGGGGATGTCGGGCAGAGCCTGACGTCAACGAGCCCGGCTCCATTGAGGCTGGCGATCCTGATGCTGACGCTGCGCGCCTATGAGCGCGACGATCCCGCGATGCCGCTCGGCCCGGTCGAGGGCTGGATCGCCCCGTACCGGGTGGTGAGGCTGTGAAGACGCTGGCGGAGCTGTTCGAGCCGGTCGAGGCGGAAACGCCGTACGGCGGCCGGGCCGTGTCGTACGACCCGCTGGGTCACGCCTGGCTGAAGCTGGGCGCCCGGAGGCGACGGGAGCGATCGGAGGCCGGCGGGCAGCGGGCCATCGAGTCGGTCACGGCGGAGACGCGAGCAGACGCCCGACTGGCGTCCGGGCGGGTGCTGCGGTTCGGCGGCGGCGACTGGCGGATCCTCTCAGGCGAGACCGTCGGCGGACAGGCGATCCTGAATCTGGAGCGGATCCGATGAGCCACGAGCTGGCGCTGCAGAAGGCGCTGCTGACGCATCTGCGGGAGGACGCCGCGCTGCAGGCGCTGCTGGGCTCGCCTGCGAGAATAACAGAGACCGCGGCGCCGCCGGGGGAGCTGCCGCACCTGCTGATTGGACGGAGCGAAAGCCGACCCGTGCGAGCCGACGGAGGCGGGGTCGAGCATGTGCTGACACTGACCGCCGTGTCGCGCTTTCGCGGGTCGGAAGAGGCGAAGGCCATTGTGGCGGCGGTCAACGCGCGGGTCAGCGACGCCGTGGTCGAGGCCGACGGGGTGCGAACGGTCGGGCTGAGAGTCGCCTTCTCCGACGTGTTCCCAGCTGTCGACGGCCACAGGACATTTGCGGTGCTGCGGGTGCGCGCCGTTACGGAGGAGATCGGATCATGACGGCGCAACGGGGCAGGGACATCCTGCTGAAGATCGAGGGCGCCACGGGCGTCTTCACCACGGTGGCGGGGCTGAGGGCGCGGACGATCAGTCTGAATGCACGGACGGTGGACGCGACCGACGGAGACAGCGCCGGTCGTTGGCGGGAGCTGCTGGGCGGTGCGGGGGCGAAGTCCGCGGCCGTGGCCGGGCAGGGAATCTTTCGGGACGCGGCGTCCGACGCGCTGATGCGGGAGGCCTTCTTCGATCAGGCGGCGCGGAACTGGCGGTTGATCGTGCCCGACTTCGGCGTGCTGGAAGGGCCGTTTCTTGTGGCGGCTCTGGAATACGCCGGCGAGCACGAGGGCGAGGCGACCTTCGCCGTCAGCCTGGCGAGCGCCGGCGAAATCTCGTTTGCGGCCCTCTAGCGCGATGGACGAGCCATCAGAGGTGGGCTGCAACCGGGCCCGGGGCGAGGTCGTCGCGCGCCTCGGGGGAGGCGAACGCAGGCTGTGCCTGACGCTCGGAGCCCTTGCCGAGATCGAGGCGGGGCTGGAGCTGACGTCCGTGACCGAGCTGGCCGGGCGAATGCAGGGTCTCTCCGCGCGCGATTTGATGGTCGTGCTGGCGGCTCTGCTGCGTGGCGGGGGAGAGCGGGAACTGGCCCGAACGCTCGGCGCCGCGGCGATTGATCCGCGGGAGGCTGCGGAGGCCGTCGGCAAGGCCTTCGCCGGGTCTGCCGGAGCGGCGGGCGCGTGACCCCTCAGCCCAGTCGCTGGGGGGCGATGTTGCGAGCGGCGGCGCTGATGGGCATCGCGCCGCCGACGTTCTGGCGGCTGTCGCTTGCGGAGTGGCGGATGCTGGCGGAAACGCGGGAGACCGGACCTCCGATCAGCCGGGCGGCGCTGACGGGACTGACGGAGATGTGGCCGGATGACTGACGCTTTCGAACCAAAGGGGTTGGACGCCGTGCCGATGAAGGCTGCCGAGGCGGCGGCGGCGCTGGAGGGACTGCGGGAGCCGGCGGAGCGGGCTGCGACATCAATCCAGGATTCGTTCGCCCGGGCGGGCGACAGCCTGAGCCGCTCGCTGACCCGGGCGGCGGCGGACGGCGAGGTGACACTCTCCGAACTGGCGCGCGCAATGCTGGCGGCGGTCGGCGCAGTTTCGAGCGGCGGCGGCCTGTCGAATGCGATCGCACAGGCGGTGAAGACGGTGTTCTCCGGCTCGCGCGCGGATGGCGGACCGGTCGCCGCCGGCGGCGCCTATCTGGTGGGTGAACGGGGGCCAGAAGTGTTCCGCCCGGCAGGCGCGGGCTCCGTCGAGCCCCACGGCGGCGGCGGGGTGACCGTGAACATCCGGATGGACGGCGGAGCGACCGGCCTGCTGCGCTCGGAGTCGCAGATCGCGCAGACGCTCGCCCGTGCCGTCGCCCTCGGCGCTCGCCGGCTGTGACGGCGGAACGCCGAGGATGAGGTGAGCGCCTTCCCCGGCGCCCTGCAGGAGAAAGTGAATGGCCTTCGACGAGGTGAGGCTGCCGTCGCGCCTGGCGTTTGGATCGACAGGCGGCGTGGAGCGGCGGACCGAGATCGTGACCCTCGGGTCGGGGTTCGAGCGGCGGTCGACGCCCTGGGCTCACGGGCGGAGGCGCTATCTGATCGGCGCGAACCTGAGATCTCTGGCGGACATGGCGGCGCTTACCGAATTCTTCGAGGCGCGGAGGGGACGGCTGCGCGGCTTCCGGTATCGCGATTTCGCAGACTTCAAGTCGTGTCTGCCGGGCGAGGCGGTCACTCCTCTGGACCAGCTTTTGGGCGAAGGCGACGGCAGCCGCGTGGTCTTCGCACTGGTCAAACGCTACGGGCAGGGCGGGGAGGCGGTCGAGCGCCGCATCGCCAAGCCCGTTTCAGCCTCCGTGCGGATCGCCATCGACGGCGATGAGCTGCCGGATGCGGCGTTCGACATCGACGAGGCGGTGGGATCGGTCACGCTGACGGCGGCGCCGGCGCTCGGAGCGGTGGTCACCGCCGGCTTCGAATACGACGTGCCGGTACGGTTCGACACCGACCGGATCGAGGTCACGCTGGAGAGTTTCGACGCCGGCCGCATGGCGGCTGCGCCGCTCATCGAAGTGCGGGTCTGAGTCATGAGAGCGCTCCCTGAAGACCTGGTCGCCCGCATCGAAAGCGGCGCGGCTACGCTGTGCCATGTCTGGGTGGTCAGGCGAGCCGATGGGGTGGAGTTGGGCTTCACCGACCACGATCAGGATCTGGTTCTGGACGGCGTCACGTGCCGGGCGACGAGTGGATGGGTCGCAGGGGCGTCGGACAGTACGATAGGCCTGAGCGCCGGCTCGGCATCAGCGGCGGGCGGACTGGACGACGACGGGATCACCGACGCCGATGTCGAGGCCGGACTGTTCGACAAGGCCGCGGTGACGCTCTGGCGGGTGGATTGGGCGCGGCCGGACCTGCAGGTGCAACTGTGGACCGCGACGATGACGCGCATCAGGCGGGAGGGCGGCGGGTTCACGGCCGAGCTTGAGGGACCCCTGGCACGACTGGACCGGGTGGTGGGTCGGACCTACGGCCGGAACTGCGACGCGATTCTCGGAGACGATCGCTGCCGGGTCGACCTGACCGGCTTTCCGGGCGCCGCCTGCGACAAGCGGTGGCAGACCTGTGTCGCGATCTTTGCGAATGGACCGAACTTCCAGGGCTTCCCGGACATTCCGGGCGATGACTTTCTGACCGCCGCCCCCGTCGAGGGCGGACGGAACGACGGTCGGAGTCGGCGATGAGTGCGGCCGCGGCCGTGGCCGCGCGGGCCTGGCTAGGCACGCCGTACCGGCATCAGGCCAGCGTCAGGGGCGAGGGCGCGGACTGCCTCGGGCTGGTGCGCGGCGTCTGGCGCGAGCTGATCGGAGCTGAGCCGGAAGCCGCTCCCGCCTATGTGGCCGACTGGGCCGAGGTCGGCGGTGAGGAGACGCTGCTGCAGGCCGCGCGACGCTGGCTGGTGGAAATCCCGCTTTGCCGGGCAGCGGTCGGCGACGTGGTGCTGTTCCGGATGACGGCGGGAAGCCCGGTCAAACACTGCGCCATCCTGAGCGACCTCGCCGGCGGCGAGCCGAGGATGATCCACGCCTACTGGGGCCGGTCGGTGGTCGAGAGCTGGATGGGGCCGTGGTGGCGGCGGCGGCTGGCGGCGGCGTTCGCCTGGCCGATCGTCGCCGCGACGGAATCGGAGGGATAGCGGAATGGCGCAGGTCGTCCTGAGCAGCGTCGGCCAGGCGGTCGGCGGCCCGATCGGCGCCGTGATCGGCTCCAGCCTCGGTCGGGCGCTCGACCATCGGGTCATCGCCGGGCTCGAGTCGCCGCGGCAGCGGGGGCCGCGGCTTGAGACGCTGAAGGTCCAAGGTACGGCTGAGGGCGCGTCGATGCCGTGCGTCTTTGGCCGCGCGCGCGTCACCGGGCACATGATCTGGGCGGCGCGGTTTCTGGAGGGGCGCAAGACCTCGTCGGGCGGCAAGGGCGGACCGCGGACGGTCGAGTACGACTATTCGCTGAGCTTCGCGCTGGCGCTCTGCGAGGGCGAAATCGACGGGGTTGGCCGTGTCTGGGCCGACGGACGGCCGATGGATCTGTCGGGCGTGACGATGCGGGTGCACAGGGGCGGGGCGACGCAGACGCCCGATCCGCTGATCGAGGCGGTGGAGGGAACGGCGCCGGCGTATCGCGGCACGGCCTATGTCGTGTTCGAAGATCTGGCGCTCGGGCCCTACGGCAATCGTCCCCCGCAACTGGCGTTCGAGGTGTTCCGGCGCGCCGGCGGGGCCGAGCCGCGGCTGGAGGACCGGCTTGAGGGCGTGTGCCTGATCCCGGGGGCGGGAGAGTTCGTGCTGGCCAGTGAGGCGGTTCTGCGCCGGGACGGGCTGACGCGAACGACGCCTGAGAATGTGCACGGGGGCTCGGGACAAACCGATCTGGCCGTCTCGATGGACCAGTTGACGGCGCAGGCGCCGGCGCTGAGGCGGGTCAGTCTGGTGATCGGGTGGTTCGGCTCTGATTTGAGGGCGGCCCATTGCACGATCCGGCCCGGCGTGGAGCGGCGGAACAAGCAAACCGAACCCTTGACTTGGTCCGTGGCCGGCCTTGGGCGGGCGGATGCGCACCTGATCAGCCAGTCCTGGGGCGGGCCGGCCTATGGAGGGACGCCGTCCGACGACAGCGTCCGCCAAGCCGTCGCGGAGCTGAAGGCGCGGGGGCTGGAAGTCACTCTCTACCCGTTCGTGTTCATGGACATCGCGCCCGGGAATGGCCTCCCTGATCCATACGGCGGCCCGGAGCAGGCCGCTTACCCGTGGCGCGGTCGGGTGCGGGGCCGGGATGGTGCAGAGGCCGCGGACGATACGGCTGCGATGTTTGGGCCCGAGGGCGGATGGGGTCTGCGGCGGCTGGCGCTGCACTACGCCGCGCTGGCGATCGAGACCGGGGCGGACGGCCTGCTGATCGGCTCCGAGATGCGGGGCATGACCTGGACGCGGGACGCTTCCGGCGGGTTTCCGGCGGTCGAGGCGTTGCGTGATCTTGCGGCCGAGTGCCGGGCGGTCGTCGGGCCAGATGTGGCGATCAGCTATGCGGCGGACTGGTCCGAGTATTTCGGACGCCACGACGGCGCGGATGTAATCTTCCATCTCGATCCGCTGTGGGCCGACCCCGAGATCGATTACGTGGGCATCGACTGGTACCCGCCGCTCGGCGACTGGCGTGGCGGGAGCGGCGGCGTTGACGCCGCGTCGTTCGAGGGACCGGACGACCCGGCCTATCTGGCGACGCAGGTGGCCGGCGGCGAGGGGTTCGACTGGTTCTACGCCTCAGCGGCGGATCGCGCGGCGCAAACGCGGACAGCAATCATCGACACCGCCCATGGCGAGGACTGGCTGTTTCGGCCGAAGGATCTGAGGGGCTGGTGGGGTCATCAGCACCACAACCGTCCGGGCGGATCGCGTAGCGCCGCCCCCACGGACTGGGTTCCGCAAATGAAGCCGATCCGGCTGACGGAGTTCGGCTGCGCCGCGGTCGATCGCGGGGCGAATGCGCCGAACCTGTTCCAGGATACGAAGAGCGCTGAAAGCGCTCTGCCGCCGGCTTCGGAAGGCACGCGCGACGACCGGATGCAGCGGCGGGCGCTGGAGGCTGTGCTGGAGCATTTCGCCGAACCGGAGAACAATCCCGTGTCGGCGGCATATGGCGGCCCGATGCTGGACGGGGCCGACGCCTGGTGCTGGGACGCCCGTCCCTGGCCTGCCTTCCCGGCCCGGTCGGAGATCTGGGCGGACGCCGGAGCGTGGCGGACCGGTCACTGGCTGAACGGACGACTGGGCGGAGACACGCGTGATCTGATCGCCAGCCTGCTGCGCCGCGGCGGACTGGGTGACGACGAGTTCACCGTCGAGACCGGGCGGGCTGAGGTGCAGGGTTATGTCGTCGATCGGCCGATGCGCACACGCGATGCGCTCGAGCCCCTGCTGGCGGGGTTGGGGCTGATCGCGGCCGAGCGACACGGAAGGTGGCGGTGCCGGGAGAGGCGTCCGCTGTCCTGCACCTGTCGCTGGATGCGCTTGCCCTGCCCGACGAAGGTGAGCGGCTCAAGGCTGAGCGAACGCTGGAGCCGGCGCCGGGCGCGGCGCGGGTGCGCTTCATTGACGGCGACGCCGACTATCAAACGGGGTCGGCCGTAGCGCGGTCGGCAGGCGAGGGCGGCGGCGTGGATCTGGACCTGCCGGCGGTGTGTTCGGCGTCGCTGGCGCGAACAGCGGCGGCGCGAGCGCTGGAGACCGGGCTGAGCGACCGGCTGACGGCTACCTTGGGGCCGCTGGAAGCGTTGCGGCTGGAACCGGGTGATGTCGTGACGGTGGAGGAGCGGAGCGGGAGCTGGCGCGTGGCCCGGCTCGATATCGACGAAACGCCGTCGGCGACATTGGAGCGCGTGCCGGCGATCCGGCCCGGCGAGAACGACAGTGTCCCTGAGGCAGGCGAAGCCGCGTCCGTTCCCGGAGCCCCGCTGTTCCGGATGATCGAACTGCCGCCGCTGGTCAGCGCAGAGACCGACGGTCGTCCCATCGCGATCGTCGCAGCCGAGCCGTGGCGCAGCATGAGCGTCTTCGCCGGGTCCGACGCACTGTCGATGACGCTTCGCGGCGTGATGGCGCAGCCGACGACCGTGGGCACGCTGGTGGAGCCTCTCGCTGGCGGAGCCCGTCATCGCTGGGACGAGACCGCCGTCCTCATGGTGCGGGTCGAGGGGCGGGCGCCAGAGAGCCGCAGCGCGAGAGCGGTGCTGGCCGGCGCGAACGCGGTCGCGATCGAAACCGGGCAAGGGTGGGAGCTGGTCCAATTCCGGACCGCCGCGCTGATCGGGAACGATCTGTGGCGGCTGTCGGGACTGCTGCGGGGGCAGCAGGGCACGGAGCCGGCGATGCGGGCGGGCGCCGCGCCGGGTGCGCTGGTGGTGCTGCTGGATGGCGCGCCGACGCGGGCCGATTGCCCCGGCGGTGAACGTGGACTGCCGCTTGTTTGGCGGGCGGGCC
>DASRWP010000087.1:0-8841 GCA_035654535.1 Brevundimonas sp. | reverse complement strand
GCATCCAGCCTGCTGGCGGCCCTGTGCATCGCCGGCCTGCCCGCCGACCGGGTGCTGTTCGCCGGTTTTCTGCCGCCGAAGTCGGGCGCCCGCCGCGCTGCCCTGGAAGAGATGCGCACCGGACGTCAGACGTTGGTCTTTTTCGAAAGCGGCCCCCGTCTGGCCGACAGCCTGACCGATATGGCGTCCGTGCTCGGCCCCCGGACGGCGGCGGTTTGCCGCGAGTTGACCAAGCTCTACGAGGAATGCGTGCGGGGACCGCTGACGGAACTCGCCGCCAACCCGCGCTGTCAGTCCCCCAAGGGCGAGATCGTCATCGTCGTCGCGCCGGGCGAGGCGGAAGCGGCGTCGGAAGCCGACGCCGACGCGGCGCTGACGGAAGCCATGACCCGATTGCCGCCGGGCGAGGCCGCCGCCGAAGTCTCCCGCGCGCTCAACCTGCCCCGCAAGCCGCTCTACAGGCGTGCGCTCGAGATGCAGGGCCGGTGAAGCCGGCCCCGCCCCGCGTCAAGGCTCCACGCGCCGACCGGGTCAAACAGGGCTGGCGCGTCGGGGTGGGGTCGCGCTCGCACCGGGCCGGCCACGCCGCCGAGTGGATGGCCGCCGCCCTGCTGATGATGCGGGGCTATCAGGTACTGGGCTTTCGGCTGAAGACCGCGGCGGGCGAGATCGACATCCTCGCTCGCAAGGGCCGGACGCTGGCGGTTGTCGAGGTCAAGCGCCGTCGCACGATGGAGGCCGCCTTGGCGGCCCTGACTCCGGCGCAGTACGACCGGCTGCTCGCGGCCGGTCGGACAGTGTTGCGCCAAAGACCCAGCTTGGCTGGACACGTTTTGAGAATCGACATGGTGGCGCTGGCTCCCGGATGCATTCCGCGCCATCGTCGCGGGGTGGTTGCGTTCGGGAGGACCACCGCTTGACGCGTGAAGACGCCATCGCCCTGCTTACCGAGGCCGGACAGTCCGGCGACGACGCGTTTCCGTTGCTCGAAGCGGCGATCGCCTGCGCCATCCATGACTTTCCCTTCCGTGATCCGGAACCGGTGCGGACGCTGGCCGCCAACGCGGCGGAGCGTCTGGCGGAACGGATCGGGAGCGAGGGTCCGGACGACGCCTTGGCCGAGACCATGGCCGCCGACCTGCGGCTGAACGGCGATCTGCTGAACTACGATCATCCGGCCAACACCGACATTATCGACGTGGCCGAGCGCCGGCGGGGGCTGTCGGCGACGTTGTGCGTCTTCTATCTCGACGCCGCGCGCCGGGCGGGGGTGAAGGCGCAGGGGGTCGATTTTCCCGGCCACTTCCTGCTGCGCGTCGAGACGCCGGAAGGGCCGGTGGCGCTCGACCCGTTCAGCCAGGGCCGCGTGGTCCTGCCCTCCGAGCTGACGCGGCGGGCCCTGCGGGCCGGCCTGACGCCCCATGTGGCCGACCGGCTCGACGTGCTGATGGCGCCGGTCTCGGACCGGCAGGCGCTGATCCGGCTGCAGAACGTGCTGTTCAGCCGCGCCATCCGGGCCCAGGATTTCGACGGCGCCGAACGCTCGGC
The DNA here is from genome assembly GCA_035654535.1 of Brevundimonas sp. GTDB lineage: Bacteria > Pseudomonadota > Alphaproteobacteria > Caulobacterales > Caulobacteraceae > Brevundimonas. The sequence continues at coordinate 7,293 of DASRWP010000087.1, read as the reverse complement.
ACTGCGCCGGGCCCTGCTCGATCCCGAGGATCACCGTCCGTGGCTGGATGTCGCCGCGGCGCGAGAGAAACAGGGCGCCTTGACTGGCGCGCTGGAGGCCCTGTCGCGCGCTCGCTCGGTGGACGATCCCATGGAGGTGGCCCGCCGGATATCGGTCGACCGGGTCCGGCTGCAGCTGAACTAGACTTGCGCCGGAGCGGCGGGCTGCCCATTAGCCAAGCTGCCGCTCGCCGAAAAGGACGTCCCGATGCTGAAAGTCGCGATCCAGATGGATCCCGTCGAGGCCGTAAACATCGAGTCCGACACGACCTGGATGATGATGAGCACGGCGCAGGAGCGCGGTTACGCCCAGTGGGTCTATGACTTCCGGACGCTGGCGCTGGAGGAGGGCCGGCTGTTCTGCCGGGCCCGACCGGTCACCCTGCGGCAGGTCCAGGGCCATCACGTCAGCTTCGGACCGGAGGTCAAGCTGGACCTTGGCGCCGACGTCGACGTCATCCTCATGCGGCAGGATCCGCCGTTCGACATGGCCTATGTCACCGCGACCTATCTGCTGGAGACCGTCCACCCGCACACGCTGGTGGTCAACGATCCGGTCGAGGTGCGCTCGGCCCCGGAGAAACTGCTGGTCACCCGGTTTCCCGGCCTGACGCCGCCGACCCTGATCTCCTCGGACCCGGTCGCACTGGTCGACTTTCACGCGAGGCACGGCGACGTGGTGCTGAAGCCGTTGCACGGCGCGGCCGGGTCGGGCGTGGTCCGGCTGAAGGCGGGCGATCCGAACCTCGAGGCGTTGATCGAGATTCACGCCACGGGCAGCCGCGATCCGCTGGTGATCCAGAAATTCATTCCGGCGGTGGAAAAGGGCGACAAGCGCATCATCCTGATCGACGGGGAGCCCGTCGGGGCGATCAACCGGATACCGGCCTCGGGGCAGGTGCGCTCGAACCTGCGGGTCGGAGGCACCGCCGCGCCGGTCGAGCTGACGGCGCGGGACCGCGAGATTTGCGCCGCCATCGGCCCGACGCTCAGGGAAAGAGGGCTGCTGTTCGTCGGCATCGACGTGATCGGCGACTTTCTGACCGAGATCAATGTGACGTCTCCGACAGGCGCGCAGCAGCTGAAACGCTTTAGCGGCGTCGACGCCGCCGCCCTGATGTGGGACGCGATCGAGCGGACACGCGCCCGCTGAGACTCTTCCGGTTGTGCGTCCTTAATAATTAAGGTTGCGCTTGTCGGTTGTTCGTGGTCCGTTCCGCCCGGGGTGAGCGGAGGACGGCGTGGCGGCTCGGGTAGTGACGGTCGCGTTCGAGGGCGTCGAGGCCCGGAGGGTGGACGTCGAGGTCCAGCTGGTCGGCAACGACGGCCCTATGGTCTTCGCCATCGTCGGCCTGCCCGACAAGGCCGTGGCCGAAAGCCGGGAACGGGTGCGCGGCGCCTTCGCCGGCATCGGACTGGCGTTGCCGTCGCGACGGATCATCGCCAACCTCGCGCCCGCCGACCTGCCAAAGGAAGGCAGCCATTTCGACCTGCCGATCGCTCTCGCCCTGCTGGCCGCCATGGGCGTGATCTCGCCCGACGCGCTGGACGGCTGGGCCGCGGTCGGGGAGCTTGGGCTGGACGGCCAGATCGCCCGCGTGGGCGGAACCCTGCCCGCCGCGGTGGCGGCTTCGGCGATGGGGCTGGGTCTGATATGTCCTGAGACAAACGGACCCGAGGCGGCATGGGCGGGCGACGTCAACATCCTCGCCCCCCACTCGCTGATCGGCCTGATCAACCATTTCAAGGGCAGCCAGGTTCTGCGCGCGCCCGAGCCGGGACCTGTCCGCACAGGGCCGGCGGCGCCCGACCTGCGCGAGGTCAAGGGACAGGAAAGCGCCAAGCGGTCGCTCGAGATCGCGGCCGCCGGCGGGCACAATCTGCTGTTCATCGGGCCCCCGGGATCGGGCAAGTCGATGATGGCGTCGCGGCTGCCGGGCCTGTTGCCGCCGCTTACGCCGCAGGAACTCCTCGAAACCTCGATGGTCTGGTCCGTGGCGGGGCTGATCGAGCGGGGCGCGCTGACGCGTGCGCGACCCTTCCGGGCCCCGCACCACTCGGCCAGCATGGCGGCCCTCACCGGCGGCGGGCACAGGGCCAAGCCGGGCGAGGCCTCGCTGGCGCACAACGGCGTGCTCTTCCTCGATGAGCTGCCGGAATACTCGGCGCAGGCGCTGGACTCGCTGCGGGCGCCGCTCGAGACGGGCGAGATCGTAGTGGCGCGGGCCAACCCCCATGTCCGTTATCCGGCCCGCTTCCAGCTGGTGGCGGCGATGAACCCCTGCCGGTGCGGGATGGGCGGGGCCGGACGCGGGGCCTGCGGCAAGGGTCCGCGCTGCCAGCGCGACTATCAGAACCGGATCTCGGGTCCGATGTTCGACCGCATCGACCTGACGGTGGAGACGCCGCCCGTGACCGCCTCGGACATGGCCCTGCCGCCACCGGCCGAGGGCACGGCCGAGGCGGCCGCGCGCGTGGCCGCCGCGCGCGAGATGCAGGAGGCCCGGCTGCGGGAGGCCGGCATCGATCCCGCCGCCGCCCGCGACCAGGCCGTCAACGCCCGCGCCTCAGGCGAGACCCTCGACCGCTTCGCCACGCCCGATGCGGCCGGGCGGGCCCTGCTGATGCGCGCCGGCGAGGCCGGCGGGCTGACGGCGCGCGGCTGGACCCGGACCCTGCGTCTGGCGCGGACGATCGCCGATCTGGACGGCCGAGACGGTGTCCTGCGGCGGCATGTCGCCGAGGCGCTCATCTACCGCCGGGCCACCATCGGAGCCCAGGGGGACTTCGACCGACAGTCCTCGCATCGCCCCGAAACCACGCCGACGTGGTGAGACCTGCCCTGCGGATCCGGCGGCCTACCGAATGCAGGTCGCCCGGACCCCTGCGTCCGCGATCGACATTTGCTTAATCGTGGCGGTTGAGCCGGCCTTAAGGGATTTCCGGTCATGGTCCCGGCCAAGGGAGATCGGGCATGGCGCGTCAGAGTACGGAAACCGCTGGGATCGAACAGGCGGCGGGTTCACAGGAACAGCAGTTCCTCAGGCTGATGAGCCACGAGATGCGGACGCCGCTGAACGGCGTCATCGGCATGCTGGGCCTGCTGCAACGGACGCGGCTGGACGGGGCCCAGCGGGCCTATCTGGAATCGGCCCGATCGTCGGCCGAACACCTGTTGGGGCTGGTCAACGATCTGCTGGACTATGCCCGCCTCGAAGCCGGCAAGCTGGAGTTCGACGCTGCGCCGGTCGATCTGGAATCGCTGGTTCGCGGTGTGGCGGAGCTGCTCAGCCCGCGCGCTCACGAAAAGGGTCTCGAGCTCGTCTGGTCGGTGGCGCCCGACGCCGTCGACGTCGTCGCCGACGAGGGCCGGCTGCGGCAGGTGTTGTTCAACCTCGCCGGCAATGCGGTCAAGTTCACCGAGAGTGGCGGCGTCAGCATCACCGTCGAACGCGTCGGCGGTGCGGCGACCCGGCCCAAACTCGCCTTCATCATCGACGACACTGGCCCGGGCGTGCCCGCCGAGGCGCGCAAGCGGATCTTCGAGGAGTTCGGCCACGTCGACGCCTCTGACGCCAGCCGCTTCGGCGGCGCCGGCCTTGGTCTGGCCGTGGTCTCAAAGCTGGCGACGGCGATGAAGGGCAGCGTCTCGGTTGCCGACCGTCCCGCCGGATCCGGCGCGCGGTTCCGCTTCGAGGCGGCTTTCCCGGCGGTGAAGGGCGCGGATCGTGGCCAGCCGCTGGCGGGCCATACCGTGGCCATCGTCACGCCGGACGCCTTCGTCCAGGCCGCCGCGGTCGCCCAGATCGAGGCTTCCGGCGGCAGGGTCGCTCCGGATGCAGCCGTCGTGCTGATGGACCACGCCGCCCGCGCCGCCGGCTCGGGTCTGGCTGCACGTCCCGCGCATGGCCGGGGCATCATTCTTCTGAAGCCGTCGGAGCGCGACCTGATCGCCCGCTACAAGGGCGTGGGGTTCCACGGCTACCTGATCAAGCCGCTACGCCGCGCCTCGCTGGCCGAGCGCGTTCTCGCCGCCGCCGGAGCCATGACGCTGAAGCCGGGCCTGCCGCCGCCGCCGCCCGCAGACGACGACCGGGTGGCGCTGACGCGGTTTTCGGGCACCCGGGTGCTGCTGGTCGAGGACAATCCGGTCGGCTCACTGCTGGCCGCGACCCTGTTGCGCCGGGAGGGCTGCGCCGTCGAGACCGCCGCGAGCGGCTATGAGGCCGTCGATGCGATGAAACGCGCCCGGTACGATCTGGTGTTCATGGACATGCGGATGCCGGGCATGGACGGCCCCAGCGCGGCCCGCGCCATCCGGGCGACGGGCGACCAGACCGCCATCATCGCCCTGACCGCCCATGCCTTCGCCGAGGATCGCAAGACCTGCCTCGAGGCGGGCATGAACGACCATCTGGTCAAGCCGCTGGAACTGGAAACCCTGCGCGCCTCGCTGGCCCGCTGGACGAACCGCGCGGAGCGCGCCAAGGTCGCCACCGGATAGGGGACGCGGGGGCGTCGCTTCAAGGGACGCGCCATGACGGACCAATCGACCAAGCCTGCGCCGCGCAAGGCGGGCGCGAAGGATGTCTTCAAGGCGCTGGGTCGTGGCCGCGTCCTGATCACCCTGTTGCTGGGGTTCGGCTCAGGCCTGCCGGTTCTGCTCACGGGCGCGACCCTGAGCATCTGGCTGGCTGAGGGCGATGTGGCCCTTTCGACGATCGGCTTCATCTCGTGGGTCGGCCTCGCCTATTCCTTCAAATTTCTTTGGGCGCCGGTGGTCGACCGGTTCGATGTTCCGATCCTTGGTCGGCTCGGTCGGCGACGTGGCTGGATGCTGCTGTCCCAGACTCTCGTCGGGGCTGCGCTGATCACCATGGCCATCGTCGGGCCGGAGGGCGGACTGACAATCCTTGGGGCCGCGGCCCTTATGACGGCCTTCGCTTCGGCGACGCAGGATATCGTCGTTGACGCCTGGCGCATCGAGACGGCCGAGAACGACGAAGACCTGGCCCTGCTGACCTCGGCCTATCAGCTGGGTTACCGGTTCGCGATCCTCGCGGGTAACGCCTTGATCCTGTTCTTCGCGACCCGGCTGGGCTGGAACGCCGCCTATGCGATCTGGGGTGCGGCGATGTCGATCGCGATCATAGCCACCCTGTTCGCCAAGGAGCCGCTGGACCGGTCGGATATCGCCAAGGCGACCGGCGGAGCCGCGCCCTGGACCCCGCGCGGGATGTTCGACGTGGTCGTCGGGCCCTTCCTCAACTTACTGAAGACGCACAAGACCGCCGCCTTGCTGATGCTGGCGGCGATCAGCCTGTACCGGCTGCCGGATTTCGTCATGGGGCCGATCGTCGGCCCGTTCTATATCGAGCTGGGCCTGACCAAGGACGCCATCGGGGCGATGCGGCTGAGCTTTGGTCTGGCGGGGTCGATCGCTGGGATCGCGGCCGGCGGGCTGTGCGCGCTACGGTTCGGTTTCGGGCGGACGCTTTTGCTGGGCGCCCTGATCGGGCCGATGTCGAACCTAGGCTATACGCTGATGGCGATGGTGGGTCTGTCGACGCCGATGTTCGCGGGCGTGCTGTTCGTCGAGAACTTCAGCGAGGGTTTGGCCGGCGCCGCCCTCGTAGCCTACATGTCGAGCCTGACCGGCATCGGCTATACGGCGACCCAGTACGCCCTGCTCAGTTCGTTCTACGCCCTGCTCGGCAAGTTCCTGAAGGGTTTCTCGGGCGTCGCGGTCGAAAGCCTCCAGCAGACGTACGAGCAGATGACGGCCTTCGCCCTGTTCTTCGCCGGGACCGCGGCGGTCGGGATTCCGGCCGTCATCCTGTGCTGGCTGCTGGATCGCCGGAACCGCAGGCTGAAGGCGCAGCTGGCGGTGACCTGACCGCCTACTCCTCGCCGACGATGGCGCCTTCGTCGTAGGCGGCGAAGGTGGCGGCGGTCATGATCTCGCTGACCGAGGCCCCGAGGCTGACGATCTGCACCGACTTCTCCAGCCCGACCAGCAGGGGCCCGATCACGGTCGCCCCGCCCAACTGTTGCACCAGCCGCGTCGAGATGGCGGCCGAGTGGATCGCCGGCATGACCAGCACATTGGCGTGGCCGGTCAGGCGCATGAACGGGTAGGCGGCGCGGGCCTCGGGATCGAGCGCCAGCTCGGGCGGCATCTCGCCCTCGTACTCGAAATCCACCCCGCGGGCGTCGAGGATGCGAATGGCCTCGCGCACCTTCTCGCCGCGGTCTCCCGGGGGGTTGCCGAAGGTCGAATAGCTCAGGAAGGCGACGCGGGGCTTCTTGCCCAGCCTGCGCACCGTGGCGGCGGCCTGAATGGCGATCTCGGCCAGTTCCTCCGCATTCGGAAGTTCGTGGATCGAGGTGTCGGCGACGAACAGGGTGCGCCCCTTGGCCAACAGGATCGACAGGCCGATCATGCGGTTCTTCACGTCGAGGACGCGACGGACCTCCTTCAGCACCATGTTGAAGTTGCGGGTGACGCCGGTGACCATGCAGTCCGCCTGACCGCGCGCGCACATGGCGGCGGCGAAATAGTTGCGGTCCTGATTGATCATCCGCTGCACGTCGCGGCGCAGGTAGCCCCGACGCTGGAGGCGCGAATAGAGCCAGTCGGTATAGTCGGTGTTGTGTTCGCTGACCCGGGCGTTGACGATCTGGATGCCGGTCTCGTCGAAATTCAGCCCCGCCTCGGCGGCGTTCTTGCGGATCAGCTCCTCGCGGCCGATCAGGATCGGCGTGCCCAGTTCGGCCTGTTTGAAAGCCCAGGCGGCGCGAATGACGGCCGTCTCCTCGCCCTCGGCGAAGACGACGCGCTTGTTCGGCGCGGCCCGCACCGCACCGGAGATGTTCTGCATCAGGGCGGCCGACGGATCGAGCCGCGAGCGCAGCTGGATCCGGTAGGCTTCCATGTCCTCGATCGGCTTGCGCGCCACGCCGGTGTCCATCGCCGCCTGGGCGACGAAGGGCGGGATGTACCAGATCAGGCGCGGGTCGAACGGTGTCGGGATGATGTAGTCAGGGCCGAACTTCAGCTTGCGGCCGCGATAGGCGGCTGCGACCTCGTCGGGCACGTCCTCGCGGGCCAGCGCCGCCAGCGCCTGGGCGCAAGCGACCTTCATCTCGTGGTTCACCCGCCGCGCCCGCACGTCCAGCGCGCCCCGGAAGATGTAGGGAAAGCCCAGAACATTGTTGACCTGGTTGGCGTAGTCGGACCGGCCGGTGGCGATG
>DASRWP010000086.1:0-1780 GCA_035654535.1 Brevundimonas sp. | reverse complement strand
GTCTGGATTCCGCCCTGCGGTACCGCTACGGCGTTCAGCTACTGCAGGCTGCGAACTTCGATCCGACACGGTTCAGCGGCGGCGCGCTTTCCGTAACGCCGGGCCAAGGCAATCCGATTCCTCAGGATGACAGCCTGGCCGCCGCCATGGGCGGGCCTCAGCGGCGCACTCTCGTCGCCGAGGGCTTCCGGCACGCCGACTTCTCCGATCTGCGCGGCTCCTTGCCCGCGTTGCTCGCCTCAGATCAGGACCGCGACGCATTCCGGAGCGCTTACGCCCGGTTCCTTGAACAGCTTGTTGCGTTTCTGAATCAGGCAATGGACCGCAGGACCGAAAACTAGACGGCCACGCCCTTGAAATACGGCTGCCGCAATCGGTCACCTCGCGTGGTCGGCGGGCCGGAGCGGCGCGGGGGAACGTTGGGGACAACGCCCGGCCTCGCTGCCCGTCTTACCGCACGACGAGAACACCCCGTTGACCGCGCCGTTCGACGAGCAACTGCGATCCCCGCGGCAGGTCGGCCAGCTGCTGCAGGGACGTCACGGCCCGGTCGTTAACGGCCACGATGACATCGCCCGCCTGAACGCCAACCCCTCGGCGGGCATAGCTGTTGCTGGCGACGCCGCCGACGATGACGCCGGTCGCAAACGGATCCCCGCCGAGACTGTCCGCCAGCGCCGGGTTGAGGGTCAGCACCTGGGCGCCCGAGAGTCCGCCAGACTGTATCACCGTCGCCCGGTCCACATCCGGGTCGCCAGGCAAGCGCTGGACCCGGGAATCTATCTGCTGCGTCCGTCCGTCCCTCAGCACCGTCACCTGCACCGTCTCGTTCGGCTCGCGGGTGCCGACGCGGTAGTTCAATCCGCCCTGATCGTTGACCTCCGCCCCGTCGACAGCGGTGATGATGTCGCCTTCGCGGATGCCCGCGCGATCCCCGGGGCCGCCGGGATAGACCTGACTCACCACGACGCCCTGCGGCCGGTCGAGCCCGAGGCTGCGAGCGATATCGGCGCTGACGGCCTCGCCCTTCACGCCCAGCCACGGCCGGACCACGGCGGTGGCGCCGCCGACGGCGGAGTCGACCACCCGCTTCACCATCGTCGCGGGCACGGCGAAGCCGACGCCGGAGGAGGAGCCGGACCGCGAGAAGATGGCGGTGTTGATGCCGATCAGGTCGCCATCCATATCGACCAGCGCGCCGCCCGAATTGCCGGGATTGATGGCCGCGTCCGTCTGGATGAAGGAGCCGCTGTCGCTGATGCCCGTCTCCGTCCGGTTCAGGGCCGAGATGATGCCATTGGTGACCGTCTGCCCGACGCCGAACGGATTGCCGATGGCGAGGACCAGGTCGCCGACCTGCTGTTCCTCGCGGGCGTCGATGTTCAGCGTCGGCAGGCGCTCGGTGACCCCCTCCAGTTGCAGCACGGCGATGTCGGACCGCTCGTCGGACAGGACGACCCGAGCGTCGAATTCGCGGCGGTCATTCAGCGTGACGCGGATGCGCTGCATTCCCTGGATCACGTGGTTGTTCGTCACCACCACTCCGTCCGGACGGACGATGACCCCGGATCCGACCGAACCGACCTGCTGCGCCCGCGGACGCGCCTGGCCGAACATCGACCAGAACGGATCCTGGACCTGCTGTACGCCCAGGGCGGAGATATTGACCACGGCCGGCGCGGCCTCGCGGACCACAGGCGAGAAGCTGGATTTCATCGCCGCGGCGTCGCCCGGAACCACCCGGTTATCAGCGAAAACGCCGTCCTGCGCCCGGCTGTCG
>DASRWP010000085.1:0-1947 GCA_035654535.1 Brevundimonas sp. | reverse complement strand
GCCCTTGCCATGGCTCAGCCCGATGCCGTGGATCGCCCGGCCCGCGAACAGAACCCCTCCGACCGCGTGAAGCGCCCATGCCGGGTAGCCGAGCAGGGCGAGCAGGATCAGCGCTCCGACGCCGACCGGGATGTATTCGGCTGCGTTGCCGAAGGCGCGGGTGGCGACGGTCATCTGCTCGACGCCGCCATCGCCGAACAGAACCCGGTGACGCCGCCGGTTCGAAATGACCCGGAACGCCAGGCCGACCATCAGGAGGATGAGAAGACCGCTCCAGAAGCTGGCGGCGTGCAGGGCGGTCATCTCGAACATGATCAGTTTTCCCGGCCCACCGGATACAGGCGGTAGCGGTCATCATAGAACGGGGTTCTCTCATAGAACCATGCCAATCTCGCATCGCCGTCGGCAGCGAACGCGGGGTCGGCCGCCAGTTTCGCCTCGAACTCGGTCTTGAGCGCCGGGTCGGCGGCCAGCATCTGCTCCGCCAGCGGCGCGATGGCGTAGCCCTCGATGTATTCGACGCGGCTCAGGACCTCCGGAAACAGGCCCCAGGCGAAGAAGCTCTCGGACGACTGCGGTTCCAGCAACAGAACCACGATGTCGCCCAGCGGCTGGTCGGTCGGAACGCGGACGGAGCCGGGGGCCCAGGTCCAGTCCCGCTGTTCGCCCGTCACGCCGGATATCGTCACCGCCACATGGCCCTCGTTAGGGCGCGGGGCCAATTTGGGCTCCTGCAGCCTCAGCATCTCGACGGCGACGGTGCGAGGGTCTTCGAACCGCTGCATCTCAATGCCATGCAGCCCCAGCCGCTCGATGATGTCCGACCGGTGGGCGGGCACCCAGTAGGCGGTCGGCCGCCGAAGCGTCAGAGTCGGCCGGGAGCCATAGAAGGGCAGTGACCAGACCTCGGGGTCGGCCTCTCCCAGCCAGCGGATTTCCGGACGCCCGGAGGCCGGGCTGTCGTACATTTCGTAGCGGATGCCCTTGAATGCGCGGGTCGAGACCGGCGTCGGGTCGGACTCGAAATTGGCGGGGATTTCGGCGGGGCGCAGCGCCTTGTCGGCCTCGATGGCGGCGCGAAGGTCGGCGCCCCCGCGCGCCAGCGTGCGCATCGCTTCCTCCAGGAAGACATAGGTGCCCAAGACGCGCTGTTCGTATGGCTTCAGGCTGTGATTTTCGATCAGGATGGTGGGCACATGAGCCGCCGAACCCCAGCCGTTTGAGAACCGCTCGCCCAAGCCCCCGTCAGACAGGCCCGCGCGCGGGTCGTCGCCGACGCCGAACACCAGCTCTCCGGGGATATGCCCCTGTGCTTCCAGCGCGCTGTTGATCGCGGGCTTGAGTGCGGCGTCCAGCCAGCGGGCGCTGGCGGGAGAGCGTGAGTACACACCGTTCTCGCCGTTGTAGCCGTAGGTGACGTCGTACTGGTAATCCATGCCGTCGGTGACATGGATATCGACGTAGAGGTCGGGCCGGTATTTCAGGATCAGGCCGCGCACCGCCCGCATCTCGGGCTGGTCAAGCTTGAGATAGTCACGGTTGAGATTCTGGTTGGTCGCGGTGTTGCGCCACCCCTGAACCCTTGGACCGCGCTGGTTCGGGCGGCTGTAGGCGCTGGCGCGCTCGTGGCCGTCGACCGACAGGATCGGGATCAGGATCAGGTTGACCCGGTCCAGCAGGCCCGACTTGCCGTAGAAGGCGATGTCGCGGAGCAGCATCATGCCCGCGTCCTTGCCGTCGATCTCGCCGGGGTGGATGCCGGCCTGGGCCAGCAGCACCGGCTTGGCGGGATCGAGGGCGGTCCCGTCCTTCGACGCCACCACGGCATAGATCGGCCGCCCCTCGGGCGAGACGCCGAACTGCTCGATGCGGATCAGGTCGGAGGCGGCGTCGAGGCGGTCGAACCACGCGCGGGTCGCGGTGTAATCCGGGCTGAAGTCGTGCCCG
>DASRWP010000084.1:0-3690 GCA_035654535.1 Brevundimonas sp. | reverse complement strand
CAAACTGAGCCCTGAGGATCAGGACCGCATGCGACTGCCGCGGGACCATCCGGATCGCATCAGTTTCAAACAGGCCCGCGCGCTGACCCAGACGCCGCGACCGGCCGATCCCGCCGACCGGCCGCCGCCGTCGCAGGAACTCAGCCAGGCGCTGGCGACCCATGGGACCGAGAACCTCGGCGGACGCGAACCCGGTTCGTTGCCGCCGCCGGCCGCTGACCCGGACTTCGATAGCACCCTGTCGCATAAGGAGGCGCTGCTGCTGGTCGAGGTCGCCGACAAGGCCGACCGCGATCCTGCCCCGGAGTTCGCGCCCGAGCCCTATGCCCGGGTGCAGGCGGTGCCGGTGAAGGGTGAGGCCCAGAGCCTTGTCGAGAAGAATGTCCTCGGCTTCCGCCAGCGCGGGATGCACGTCTTCGTGCGCGCCCGGGTCCATACGTCCGGCGCCTATGACTGGTTGGTCAGTCTGGGCTTCTACGGCGACCATCGCGCCGACGTCCTGTTCGAGATGCGCGCCCGCGTTCTGGGCCATGACCGGGCACGCGAACTGGCGGAGTCCGGCGAGTACGCGACGCCGTGGCTCAACCCGACCGGCGACCCCATGCTGGACGGCGGCGAGGGCCGCATGCCCGGCCCGATGGACGCCATGGCCGACTACGCCGCCGAGCGTCGTCAGGCGCAGCCGGAGGTCGAGCCCCAGCAGCGCGAACTGATCGAAGAGACAGCGGAAGAGCGCGAGGCGCGCGAACGTCGGCAGGCCGAGGCGGAGGCGCTAGCGGCGACCCAAGCCACCGCTGACACCCATGCACGGCGCATCGCTGACTGGATGAACTTCGCACGCTTCCGGCGCGCCGAAGGCATTGCCGAGGACGCCACCGACTATCTCACGACGGGCGAACCCCTCAGCCCCGAAGACCTCGCCGTCGCGCTCTACCGCGCTCTCGGGAACGGAGCGGTGACCGAGGCCGGCGTGATCCTCGCGGTGCTTCAGAAGCGCGGCGACGGCGTCGCACGGCCCACCCTTGAGCAGATGCCCGTCGGCCTGATCAGCGAGGTGATCGAGGCCGCTCGCGCGCCGACGCCCGAAGAGGAGGCCGACTGATGCGCCGACCGTGGGTCGAAGCAATCCCCCTTATGGCCGCGGCAGGCTTCACCGCCGGGCCGCCGCCCAAACCTCAATCCCCTTGGAGACGCCTTATGGCCCAGTCCGTTGATTTCGCCTTCCTCACCCGTGTCGACGCGGTCGCCAAGCCGACCGTCGTCAGCAGCCTCGACCGCCTCGCGGAGATCATCGAGAGCCGCCGCCATGGTCAGACCATCCACCTCGAGGAAATCGAGGACCTGCACGAACGCCGGCGGATGGCCGTCGGCGACAGCCCGGCCGCACCTGACGGGCTCCGCGACCGAGGCGTCCAGATCTGGACGCTCCTGCTCGACGGCTCGCGGGACCGGTCGCTGGGCTTCGCCTGGCTGAAAGGCGGCGGCCGCGAGGAACTCCAACAGGCGCTGACCCGCATCGCCTTGCGCAAGGGAGGCCGGCCGCACCCGCTGGCGTATGCGGCATGAGCGGCGCGCCCCAGACGCCGCGGTTCCTCACCGCGCATGAACACGCCGAACAGACTTGCCGAACCCATGCGCCAATGCGCGGCGACGCCGAGGTCACCCCATCGACTTTCCCTGCCCTCCACGAGGCGTTCGAGGCGATCAGCCACGACAGCGGCGCTAGCGCCGGACATGACAGCTACTTTGTGCCGGCCGTCTGGGCCTACTGGCTGCCGTCAATCGAGAAGACGTTGGCCGCAATGGACCCGACCGAGCGCGACGATGGCTTCGTCTTGGGCGAGGGCAGCGAGGTCGAAGCGCTCGTGCGACGTCGCCCTGAACTTGCCCCCGCGCACAGGCTGCTGAACGCGTTCTTCGACGACTTCCATGGCGAAGACATCGGTGAACGGCTCCTTCGTCATCGGGATGGCCGCACCGGCACCTTCGCCGGGATCGAAGACGACGGCAGGTTTCGCGTGCAGTCGCTTAAGGGGAAGGGGTTCTGGATATTCCACCCTGCCGACTGCGACTGGCGATCCAACAAACCCGGCGACGACGCCAGCGAGGCAGTGTCGTCATGAGGGGAGCTTTGAATAAATACCGCTTTCCCGACGGCCAGATCGTGAGCGTTCGAGCGTCCTACTATCCCGCATCGTGCAACAAATGCGGTTGGCAGGGCTCCTCCGAGGACTGCGGAACTTGTGAGGCGGACGACGTCTACTGCCCCAAATGTCATGCATCCGGTGCCGACTGCGGACGGGCCGGCGAAGCAGCCGAGAAGGTGGTCTGATGCGCGCCATATCTCTCTGGCAGCCCTGGGCGACCGCGGTGGCGCTGGGCTCTAAGCGGATCGAAACCCGGCACTGGCCAACCGCTTATCGCGGCCCGCTGGCGATCCATGCCGCGAAGCGCATGGTCCGGTCCGAACTGCAGCACTATCGCTCGCACTGGAACTGGACGGGCGCGATGCGCGGAGCGGGCTGGTCGTTTAGCAAAGACGCCGCGCCGATCGACGCCCTGCCGTTCGGCGCGATCATCGCGGTCTGCGACCTGATCGACTGCCGGCCGACGGACAGCTTCACCCAAGCCGAACTCGACACGCCCGAGCGGCACCCGGACGACATCGACGCCTACTGCTGGACCCAGCGCCAGATGGGGAACTTCGACCTCGGCCGCTTCGGCTGGGTCCTCGCCAACATCCGCGCTCTGCCCGAGCCGGTCCCGTTCCGGGGCGGCCAGAGCTTCTTCACTGTTCCGGACGAACTCCTGTGACCGACCTTCCCGACATCAAACCCAACGGCCGCCGCGCGCGCATCTTGCGCGTGGTGGCCACCGGCCCGCTGACGCTCAGCGAGATCGAACGGCGCGTCGCCCCGCTGGGCGGCGCCCGGAAAGACCGGAGCATCCACCGGCTCAAGACGACGTCGGCCCTGCGGGACCTCAAGCGCGACGGCCTGCTGGCCAAGTCACCCCACGGCTGGGTGGCGACGGCCGATGGCGTCGCCTTGGACAACCGCCTGCGGGGGCACGCATGACCATCGGGGCGGCTACACTCGGAGGCAGGGCCGAGTTTCTCGGGTTCCGGGTCGGCGACTGTGGCTGCCCCGAGGAACTCTATCTGTTCGACGGGATCGACCTCGTGATCCACTTCGAGCCGAACGGGGACGTGGACGCCTTCTGGGACTCGGGCGACGACTGCGCCGACTGGACGACGCATGAGGGCATGACCCGATTTAACGGCCGCCTGGCCGCCTTCGCGTGGGCGGCGAGCCTGATGCAGGGGCCGCCTCGGTAGATGTCAGCCGCGGCCCATCATCAAAGCCAGGTCGGCCCGATCACCGAGGGCCGCATCCACGCGGCCTTCGCCGCCGCCTGCATCATCACGGCCGAGGCGGCGGCCGGGTTGATCGGCTGCGACGTCAAGACACTGCGCGAGATGACGGACGCCGGGATCATCCGTGCGGTCCGCAAAGGGGCCGGAAAGACGCGCGGATATACCGAGGGTGACATCCGCGCCTACCTGACAGAGAGTGCCGCCCCATGTCCGTCTATAAGCCAGCCAAGAGCCCCTACTTCCAATACGACTTCCAGATCAAAGGTCGTCGATTTCACGGTTCGACGGGCGTTGAAACGCGCCGCGCGGCCGAA
>DASRWP010000083.1:0-11807 GCA_035654535.1 Brevundimonas sp. | reverse complement strand
CGCGCGGCGATAGCGTCCCGCGCCCCGAACACGTCGGTCTGGTGATAGTGCAGAGCGTGAAGCGTCGCGGCGGTGGGGCTGGGCACCCATGCGGTGTTGGCGCCGGTCTTCGGATGCGCCGCCTTCTGCTCCATCATCTCGGCCATGCGGTCGGGCGCCGCCCACATGCCCTTGCCGATCTGGGCCCTGCCGGACAGGCCGCAGGCGAGGCCGATGGCGACGTTGCGCGCCTCATAGGCCGCGATCCACGCCGACGACTTGATCTCGGCCTTGCGCACCACTGGACCCGCCTGCATGGCGGTGTGGATCTCGTCGCCGGTCCGGTCGAGGAAGCCGGTATTGATGAAGACGATGCGGTCCCTCACCGCGTGAATGCAGGCGGCGAGGTTGGCGCTGGTGCGTCGCTCCTCGTCCATCACCCCGACCTTGATCGTGTGCCGCGCGAGACCCAGCAGGTCCTCGACCGCGTCGAACAGGGCGTCGGTGAAGGCGCACTCCTCCGGCCCGTGCATCTTCGGCTTGACGATGTAGACCGAGCCGGCGCGGCTGTTGCGATAGCGGCCAAGGCCCTTCAGGTCGTGCAGGCCGATCAGCGACGTGACGATGGCGTCCAGCACCCCCTCCGGCGCTTCCGAGCCATCCGGCAGCAGCACCGCGGGCGTCGTCATCAGGTGCCCGACGTTGCGCACGAACAGCAGCGACCGGCCCGGCAGGGTGACCGTTGAACCGTCCGGAGCCGTGAACGTCCTGTCCGGCTTAAGTTCGCGCGTGATCGTCCCGCCGCCTTTGGCGAAGGTCTCGCTGAGGTCACCCTTCATCAGCCCCAGCCAGTTGCGATAGCCCGCGGCCTTGTCGGCTCCGTCCACGGCCGCGACCGAGTCTTCAAGATCGACGATGGTGCTCAGCGCCGCTTCGAGGACCACGTCGGCAATCCCGGCGGGGTCCGTGCGTCCAACCGGGTGATCCCGATCGAACACCACCTCGATGTGCAGGCCGTTGTGGTGGAACAGGCGCGACCGCTCGCTGCGCCCGACATACTGGCCGGCGTCGCGCAGCAGGATGTCCTCCGCCCCGTCAGAAAGCTCAGCCCAGCGCCGTTCGGCCAGGGGCACGGCCTCGTCGAGGAAGGCCTTGGCCCGGGCGACTACCCGCAGGCCGCGTGCGGCGTCGTAAGGTCCCGGGGGCGGCAAATCGCCCAGCGCGTCCGTGCCGTAAAGGGCGTCGTAAAGGCTGCCCCAGCGGGCGTTGGCGGCGTTGAGGACAAACCGGGCGTTGAGAATGGGAACGACCAGCTGCGGGCCGGCCATGGTCGCGACCTCGGCGTCGACGTTTAGCGTGGCGATCGAGAACGGGGCGGGCTCGGCGACGATATAGCCGATCTCGCGCAGGAACGCGGCCGCGGCGGCGACATCGTATGGCCGTCCCCTCCGTTCCGCCTGCCAGCCGTCGATGCGGGCCTGAAGGTCGTCGCGGACGGCCAGCAGCCGCCGGTTCTCCGGCGCGAACCGGGCGAAGATGTCGGCCGCGCCGCGCCAGAACCGGTCTGCATCGAGGTCCAGCCCGGGCAGCGCCTCCGTCTCGATGAAGGCCGCTAGTTCATGGGCGATCTGCAGTCCGGCGCGCGGCGTCATCGGCATGGGCGTCTCCTCGGAGTGTGCTGTAACATTCCGTGATGACCTCGGGGAAGTCGAGCCCGTTTGCGCCGGCCGGGCCGCCTCTCCTTGACTTTGCCGCATTCAAAGTCCATTTGCGCTGCGTCGCACAATTGCGGCGCCCCGGTGCGCTCCAGCGCGTGTGGGTCTTCGGACTTCGAAGACCTGACTGTAGCAGCGGCCGGCCCTCAAGATTCATTCGCTGCCCGGACACGCGGGGCGGCGCCCGATCCACCCCGTCGCGGCTCCCTCCCCGGAGCCAAATCGGGACTGGCGGTGCGCGGCCTTTGGCTTGTCAGCCCGGTCGATGCGCGTCGCCGCATGCGAAAGAAGCCGCTCAGATGAGCAAGACATTCGACACCATGGGCCTGAACCCGGCCCTCCTCCAGGCGCTGACCTCGGAGGGCTACACCATCCCGACCCCGATCCAGGTCCAGGCCATTCCTGACGTCATGGCCGGCAAGGACCTGCTGGGCATCGCCCAGACCGGCACCGGCAAGACCGCGGCCTTCGCCCTGCCGATCCTGCATCGTCTTGCCGCCAACCGCACCCCGCCGGTGCCCCGCACCTCGCGTGTACTGATCCTGTCGCCGACGCGCGAACTGGCCAGCCAGATCGCCGAAAGCTTCAAGACCTACGGCAAACACCTCGGCTTCCGCGTCGCCGTGATCTTCGGCGGCGTGAAGTACGGACCGCAGGAACGCGCCCTGCAGCAGGGCCTCGACGTGCTGGTCGCCACCCCCGGCCGCCTGCTGGACCACATGCAGCAGAAGACGTTGGACCTCAGCCGCACCGAAATCTTCGTGCTGGACGAGGCCGACCAGATGCTGGACCTCGGCTTCGTCAAGCCGATCCGCCAGATCGTCAGCCGCATCCCGGCCAAGCGCCAGAACCTGTTCTTCTCCGCCACCATGCCGACCGAGATCGGCAAGCTGGCCGGCGAGCTCCTGAAGGATCCGGTGAAGGTGTCGGTTACGCCCCAGGCTACGACCGTTCAACGCATCAACCAGTCGGTCATTCATATCGAACAGGGCCGCAAGCGCGCGCTTCTGACCGAGATGTTCTCCGACCCGACCTTCACCCGCTGCCTCGTCTTCACCAAGACCAAACACGGCGCCGACAAGGTCGCGGCCTATCTGGAGGCCGGCGGCGTCGAAGCCGGCGCCATCCACGGCAACAAGAGCCAACCCCAGCGCGAGCGCACGCTCGACGCCTTCAAGAAGGGCAAGTTGCGGGTGCTGGTTGCGACCGACATCGCCGCGCGCGGCATCGACGTCGACGGCGTCTCGCACGTGGTCAACTTCGAGCTGCCGTTCGTGCCCGAGGCCTATGTGCACCGCATTGGCCGTACGGCCCGCGCCGGCGCAGATGGCTCGGCCATCAGCTTCGTCGCCGGCGACGAGATGAAGCTGCTGCGCGACATCGAAAAGGTCACGCGCCAGAAGATCCCGGCCATCGACCGCCGCAACGACAAGTCCCTAGCCCTGCTGGACCAGTCGATCATGGCGTCGGGCGTGAAGTCCAAGGCCTCCATGCCGGACGACGGCCGGGGCGACCGGCAGCAGCAACGCGGTCCGCGCAACCCGCGCCGCGACGGCGTCAAACTGGAAGGCGGCGGGCAGCCGCACCGCGTCCGCAAGCCTGGTCCGGGCCGCGATGTCCGCCCGACTCCGGAGCGGGCCTTCGATCCGCTGGCGCGCGAGCGTCCGCGTCATTCGAACAACGATCCGCGCCAAGGCGGCGGCACCGTCGTGGCGGCCAAGCCCGACGGCGAGATCAAGCGCCGTCCGCGTCGCCGGCGTCCGTCGAACGGCGGACAGGGTTACGCAGCCAAGGGCTAGGCTCTCGGCATTGTCAGGTCCGTGACGCCCGTCGGAGCCATCCGGCGGGCGTTCGCGTGCCCGGCCGTCCTGCCGGTAGGGTCCCCTGACGAGTTTGGCGTCGGACGGTGAACCCTTGCGGCGCGCCGTTAACCCGTCGGGCCCGGTCGGCGACTAAGCTCGGCGCGAGGGAGCGTGTATGGCTCGCGGAGTTTGCTGATGCCCGGAAAAATCCTGATCGTTGACGATCACGAATCCATTCGAAGCATCCTCGATGCTGTCCTGTCTCAAGCCGGCTATGAGTGCATGACGGCCAGCACCGGGGAGACCGCCCTGCAGATGGCGCGGCGCATTAAGTTCGATCTCGTCGTTCTCGACGTCAACATGCCCCACATGTCGGGCCTCGAGGTCCTGAGCCGCATCCGTCGCTGGGCCCCTTCGGTGCTGATGGTGACCGCAAACAGCAGCATCGACTCCGTGCGGGCGGCGGTGAAGCTGGGTTGCGACGGCTATGTCGCCAAACCGATCGACCCGCCGACATTGCTGGCCCGGGTCGAGCGCATTCTCGCGCGCCCGGTCGTGATGATCTGAGACGGGGGCGCCGCAGCAACGGGTCTGCCGGCGAGCAATCCCGCGAACGCTTTCTGCATCGCCGCTCGACTCGCGCCTCCGATGGGCTCACGTTGAAAGAACAGCGTTTGTCGGGAGGGTGGACGGTGAGACAATTGCACAGGCGAGGCCTGATCGGCGGGCTGGGCGTTGGGCTCGTGGGATTTGCGGCGCCGGCGATCCTCACGGCGCAGCAGCCGCCGCGCCCGACGCCCCCTACGGCCTTCCAGATGGAGGGCCCCTTCTATCCGTACGACGACATGCCGTCAGACCGGGACGCCGATCTGGTGCGTGTCACCGGTGTCGAGGCGCAGGCCATGGGCCAGGTCACCCACATGACCGGTTCGGTTTGGGACCAGTTCGGACAGCCGCTCGCCGGGGCCTTGATCGAGATATGGCAGTGCGACCACACCGGCCGTTACCTCCACCGCGATGATCCGAACACGGACAGACCGCGGGACGCCGGTTTCCAAGGCTATGGCAAGGCCGTAGCGGATGCCCGGGGGGGCTTCCGCTTCCGCACCATCAAGCCCGTAGCCTATACCGCCCTGATCGGCGGCGAGCAGATCTGGCGGGCGCCCCACATTCATGCCGCCATTTCAACGCGCGGCGTCCGGCGGCTGACGACCCAGCTGTATGTCGCCGGCGCGCCGCAGAACGAGGCCGACATGTTGTTGCAGCTTGTCTCCCCAGCCGAACGCGAGGGTCTCATTCGACCCTTCACGCCCGGAACCGGGGCGGAGAGCGGGGCGCTGGCGGCGCACTACGATCTGATCGTGGCTGTCTGACAACAGAACACCCGCCGGGGCGAAGCGGCGGGCGTTTCCGTATCGGTTATCGCCAGCGTCAGGCGGCTGCTGTGATCGGCGCCGAGCTCTCCGACGGATCGCGAAGTACATAGCCGCGGCCCCAGACGGTCTCGATGTAGTGCTTGCCGCCGGCAGCGGTGGCGAGCTTCTTGCGCAGCTTGCAGATGAAGACGTCGATGATCTTCAGCTCGGGCTCGTCCATGCCGCCGTACAGGTGGTTCAGGAACATTTCCTTGGTCAGGGTCGTGCCCTTCCGGAGCGAGAGCAGCTCCAGCATCTGATATTCCTTGCCCGTCAGATGGACGCGGTGACCGTTCACCTCGACCGTCTTGCCGTCCAGGTTCACGGCGATCTCGCCGGTGTGGATGATGGCCTGGGCATGGCCCTTGGAGCGGCGCACCACGGCGTGGGTGCGCGCGATGAGCTCGTCCTTGTGGAAGGGCTTGGTCATGTAGTCGTCGGCGCCGCCGCCGAAGGTCTTGACCTTGGTCTCGATCTCCGAGGTGCCGGACAGGATCATGACCGGGGTATTGACCTTGCCGACGCGAAGCTGGCGCAGGACCTCGAGGCCGTTCATGTCGGGCAGGTTCAGGTCCAGCAGGATCAGATCGTAATCATAGATCTTGCCGAGATCGATGCCCTCTTCGCCGAGGTCCGTCGTGTAGACGTTGAAGCCTTCCGACTTAAGCATAAGCTCGATGCTCTGCGCGGTCGCGTGATCATCTTCGATAAGCAAGACGCGCATTGATGCCCCTCCAGGCAGAGCTTGACAGTAATCCCGCCATTCCCATGGCCGGTAACCTTGTTAGTGAGTTAACCGAGCAAAAACTTAAGAAAGGTTAACGCCCTCCGATTGAGTCGAATCGTAGGCTGATTTGCGAATCGGCGTCGAGACTCGCGAGTCAAGATCGGCGTCTTTTTTGAATCATCCGCGCCTGCTCGCGGGTGCGACCGCTTCCGACGTCTATGAGGACAATATTCCTACGACTGGCCGACGCGACACGATCGGCTGAAGCGGGATGATGGGAGCAGACGAATGAACGAGAGCCACTGGGGGCCGGTGACCGAGACGGACCGCATCCGCGCGGGGCTGGCGCTGCAGATGGTGGCCGTCACCACCGGCGTACCCGCTGAGCGGATGCGTGGCGCGACCCGGCTGGGCGGCTCCGCGTGCCGGGCGCGCTGGTTGGCCATGTACCTGACCTATGTCGCCTTCGGATGGCCGCTGGAGCGGGTGGCGCACGCCTTCGGTCTGAACCGGGCGACCGCTGCGGCCGCCTGCCGCTGGGTCGAGGAGAGCCGCGACCGGCCCGCCCTCGACGCCCTGCTGGACCGGCTTGAGCGGTGCGTTCAGGAGGTGCTGGAGGCGCCCCGGTGCGAGCTTCGGGCGTGACGGCGTGTGAGGCGGCGCCGGGCGCGGATGCGGTTCTTGACCGGGCCAGGCGACTGCTGGCGCGTCCGCTTGGGTGGATCGAAGCGCTCGCGGGCGGCGGCTACGGCCTGCGCGCCGGGCCGGACCGCAGAACCCGCGTCCTGGCCGTCATCGACGAGACGCAGTTCCGAATGTTGGCCGGTCAGCCCGGTCTCAAGGCTCGATCGGGCGGCGGCTGGGTGGCCGACGGGCGCAAGGCCTCCATTGAGACGCCGCCCGCTGGCCGTCCGGGAATGATCGAGGGCGCACGCGCCGTCATGGACCGCAACGGGCGGACACAGCTTCGGCGGGCCAACCTCGGGCACTCGGCGATTGCGTGGCTGGCTTCGCGGACGGATGCCGAAGGGCGACCGTGGCTGACCCACGCGCAGGTGGCGGCCGCACACCGGCTGGGGCGCGACGCCGAGGCGGCGCTGCGCGGACCGTCAGTCACGATGCGGTGGGACGCCCTGCCCCGGCAGGGCGCGGGCGGAACCACACGGCTCGCCAACCCGGGCGCGGGGGCCGCGGCGAAACGGGTCGAGGCAGCGCTCGCCGCCTGCGGCCCGGCGCGGGGTCTTGTCGACGCCGTGTGCATCCGCGCCTCGGCGCTCCAGGCCGCCGAACAGGATCTTGGCCTGCGTCGTCGGGCGGGCAAGCAGTTGCTGCGCGCCGGCCTGACGGAGCTCGCCGCCCACTACCGCATCGGCTAGGGACCGACTGATTTCCGCCATACCTTACATGCAGTTAACTTTAGCCCCCCGGCCACCCGATCTAGGACTGTGACCTCAGGGCTCGACAGTGTATGGCGCGGGTTTCGGCCCACAGAGTTGGACAGGCCGTTCCGGGGATGATGTTGAAGCTTCTTGTCGTATGTGGCCTCGCCGCCGGCATCGGTGTGAGCGCGGCGGCCCCCGCCGCGGCGCAGGAGATGCTCGTGATCCGGGCCCTGACAGACGTCTGCCTGCCCTACGCCGGGCGCGCGCGCAGTTTTGAAAAGGCCCTGGAGGCCGCGCGCGACCTGCAGTTTCGGCGGCCGATCGGCGACACCGCCCCGATAGAAGACTGGGCGTCCGAGGTCGATCTCGTCTCCAATGACGGCATCTGGCGCCTGAGGATCGAAGAAGGATCGCGCGAGGAAAACGGCGCCGAGGTGTACGCGGTCACCTGCAGCCTGTCCTCGAGGCGGGCGAGCGCGCGTGAGCTGGCCCAGCTCGCCCAACGCGCCTTTGGGAATCCGGAGCGCTGGACCATGACCTCGGAGGCGCGCTGGGATCGCCGGACCCGTCGTCCCGAGCAGCAGCGCATGGTGGTCGAGGTGGCGGAGCGCCCTGATGATCGACCCGCCATGACGATCACGGGCTTCTACTACTGAGCCTCGGCGGCGGCGTCCCTGATGCGGCCGACCATGGCGTTGAGGCCGTTGGCGCGCTGTCGTGTGAGGGCTGACGGCAGACCGAGACGGTCAAGGGCCGCCCGGGCGTCGAAGGCGAGGATTTCGCTCGGCGAGCGACCCGAATACAACTTCAGCAGCAGGGCGATATTGCCCTTGGACAGGGCGCTGTCGCTGTCTGCGAGGAAACTCAGCCGGTCGGGCGCGCGCCGCACCGCCAGCCACACCTGCGCCGCGCATCCTGGCACCTTGTTGCCCTCGGTGCGCTCTGCGTCCGGCAGAGGCTCCAGATCCTTGCCCAGGTCGATCACATAGCCGATCCGGCCCTCCCAGTCCTCGAGCACATCGAAATCCTCCGCGAGTTCGGCGAGGGTTTCATCGATGGAGAGCGGGGGCGTCATGGGGCGCAGATAGGCCGGGGCCGCGTTAACGACAACCATCCGACATCTCCCCAGAAAATCGGCCGCGGTCGCTCGCGCCCAGTCGCCTGGAAAGCGTGTGCGCTTTGGGCGACTCAGCCGGGGCCCTAGAGTGCCTCATCGTCGGCGCATTGTCGGCTTCTCCTCCACGGCCCTTGATCCAGTCCACGCCCGCCCCGACCCGATCTACGAGCGACGCCGCGGCGGGCGATCGCCCGGCGCTGGCCGCGTGGCATGCGGGCTGGGCGGTGTCGGCGGCGCTCCTGGCGCTTACGGGCCGGTGGCTGGGCGCCCTCGACGGCGCGGTCTTCTACGGCGTTCTCGCCATGATCGTCCCGGGCCTTGCCGGTCTGGGGCTGCTGTGGCGCGACGGCGTCGATCAGCGGATGGCGCTGCTGTCCGTGTGGGCGACGGCCGCCTTCGTCGCCGCCGGCCTCTCGGGCGGACTGACCGGACCATTGGCGGGTTTCGTATTTCTTCCACTGGTCGCCGGCATCGCCATGGGTGGGACGCGGGCCGCGCAGGCCGGCGCGCTGGCGGTCTGCTTCGCCGCTTTAGCAGGCCTGGCCGCTGCGTGGGCGGCTGGCCCGGGCGTCCATCGCCCGGGTCTGACCACCGTGTCGGCGCTGCTCACGGCCGCAGCCGCGGCCATGGCCGTACGGTTGTCGTGGCGGCAGCGGGAGGCGCAGCTGGCGACGGCGACCGACGACAAGGCCCGGATCGAGGCTCTGCTCGCGGCGCAGCCCTCGCTGATGCTGGTGCTCGAGCCGTCGGGGGCCGTCGTCGCGGCGTACGGCTCACCCCCCGCCTATCTGCCCGTCGATCCGCTGTTCGAGACCGGCCTCGTCGAGGCGGTCCACGCACCCGACCGGCCGAGATTGCTCGACGCGCTGGAGCGGGCGCAGGCGGGCCACGAAGGCTCGGCCCTGTTTGCTCCACGCGCCGCGCTGGATCGGCGCGCCCAGGCGATTATCCGCCGGCAGGGCGACGCTCCGGGCGGACGCCTGACGGCCCAGATTTTCGACGCCACGGCCCAGTACGCCCGCGAACTGGGGCTTGAGGTCGCCCGCAACGAGGCCGAGGCCCGCGAAGCCGGCAAGACCCGCTTCCTCGCCAATATGAGCCATGAGCTGCGTACGCCCCTGAACGCCGTGCTCGGTTTCTCCGACATCATGCGACAGCGCATCTTCGGGCCCATACCTGACCGCTATGGCGACTATGCGGACAACATCCATCAGGCGGGCCGACACCTGCTGGATCTGATCAACGACCTGCTCGACGTCGCCAAGATCGAGGCGGAACGCTACAGCCTGACGCTCGAGCGCTTCGATGCGCGCGAGACCATCTCCGCCGCGATGGCGCTGGTGCGGGTGCACGCCGAGGAGAAGGGCGTCAGCCTGTCCAGCGTGCTGCCGGCCGAGCCGCTCGATGTCTCGGCCGACCGCCGCGCACTGAAACAGATCACCCTCAACCTGCTGTCGAACGCGGTGAAGTTCACCCCCGCCGGCGGAACCGTCACCGTGACGGCGGATGCCGGGGGGGCGGATCTCGAGGTGGTCGTCGCCGACACCGGCGTCGGCATCGCGCCTGAGGACGTGCGCCGGCTCGGACGTCCGTTCGAGCAGGCCGGCGGCGTGGAGCAGCGGCGGCAGGGCACCGGTCTGGGTCTGTCGCTGGTGCGCGCCTTCGCGGAGCTGCACGGCGGACGGATGACGATCGACAGCACACTTGGCGAAGGCACCGCCGTGACGGTCCGCCTGCCTGTGGCGTTGACCGCCCGCGCACCGGCTCCCGAGGGCGGGGCCGAAGTCATCCCGATGCCGATGAAGGGCGGGGGCTAGGCCCCGATTACGCCCATGGCCATAAAGGCCCGGGCCGCGGCGAAGTCGCCCGCTTCGAACCGGGCCGTGGCCGCTGTGCCGTCGCGGAAGTGGAACTCGACCGCGAAGGACTCGCGAGGATCCAGCCGCTCCAGCGCCAGCGCCGCCGTGGCGGGAAACCGCCAAGCCTCACCGGCCCGGTTGCCGTCGGTCAACAGGGCGCGATCCGCGGCCGCGACGCTGGTGGCCCAGTAGCTGACGCGCGCCGACGCCGGGACGAGACCGTCCCCGGTCAGCCAGGGTCGCGGAACCTGCGCTGCGTCACGCAGGACGATACGGGCGGCATAGGGCCGAGATCGGCCGACGAAGCTGACGACAGTCGTCAGGTCTGACGCGTCGCCCGCGCCCGCATAGCCAAAGGTCACCGGAGACGCGCCGACACGCGCCTGCTGCGACAGTTTCCAGTCGGTGGCGTCTGAACGGGTCCGGTCCGCCGTCCAATTTCGCTTCGCGCCGGGGAAGGTCATTCGCGGGGTTCGCAGCCAGCCGGAAAACGCTCCGTCCACCCGGGCGCGAACTGTGGCGAGCTGGGGATCGCTGCACGAGACGCCGTGGGCGCGGGTTCTGGCGCGCGCCGCCGTCGCCGTCAGATCGGACGCGGCGATCCCGGACCGGAGCGCCGCTCCCCGCGCCTGCGCCGTGGCGGCGCTCAGCGCGGAGCCAAGTCGCGGCTCGAACCACCCGCATCGGGCGTCAGCGGCCAGAACGAAGGCGCGTTCGTAGTAGGTGTCGGAGGGGCCGGCCAGGGCCGCGGGCGCGAGACAGGCGGCCGCCGCCGCGAGAGCCGCGGCTATGGTCTTCCGTGCAGGACACCCTATCGTCATGGAGCCGCATCATGGGCGCCACACGTTCCGGTACGGTTTCCGGACAGGGTTATCAAAGTGCTTCTTTCCAGCGACCTGTGGGTGTCGGCCCTGATCCGGCGGGCCGAGCTCGGCGGCGCCTTCGCCACCGTCGTCCGCAAGGGCGACGCGCGGGCCGGTACGGTCATCGTGAAGGTGTTCAACACCTCCACCCGGCGCGCCCGACTCTACAGCGAAGCGTTCGGGGCCGATGGCGACCGACTGTGGATGCAGCCGGTCGAGAGCGAACAGGAAAGCGAACTCGACGCCTTTATACAGCGCCAGGCTGGCTACGATCCCGATCTTTGGGTTGTCGAGATCGAGGATCGCGAGGGTCGGCACTTCATCACCGAGACAGTCGCGGGTGGCTAGTGGCTGGTAGCTGGTCGCTCCGGGCAGGCCCCCCTGCCGATCATGCCCTCAATCACTAACCACCCGCCACCGGCCCCCTCCTCCGGTGTCAAAGGCTTAACCGCGTTCGGGAACGGAACCGCAAGCGCCTGTCCCTATGGTCCGGTTCAACGGGCCGAAAACGAGCCCGGAGATGGTGGGTGTTTCCGATGCTCTTTCTTCTGAACGACGTGGTTTTCGATCTGGACGAGGCCTGCCCGGTCACGCCTGGCGACGCGCGCCGTTTCGAGAACCTGGGCATGGACTACGTGCTGGAACTGGGTTGTGAAATGTTCGCCGAGGATCCGTTGATGCACGTCAACGATCCCCAGCGCGCGCGCCGTCTGGCCTGGCTGATCCACGACCGGTCGGCGGACGTCAACGCCGCCCTGTTCGCCGCACCGGCGGCCGGTTGCGACCCGGCGCTGGTCGAGCCCCAGTTCTGCGCCCTGCCGGCGACGGTCATGCGTCAGCTGAAGTCGCGGGACGGCAAAGGCCAGCTAAACGCGGTCAAGGTGGATCAAGCCGTCTGGGGACGGCTTGCGGCATAAGCACATCACATAGGTAGCCAAGGTTGCATAC
>DASRWP010000082.1:0-5268 GCA_035654535.1 Brevundimonas sp. | reverse complement strand
AGGAGGACCAGAAGGCGTGGCATATGCTGCAGCTGCTGACGTCACTGCCCGCGCTCTACGTCGCCAACGTGGACGAAGGCTCGGCCGACAAGGGCAATGAGCTCTCCGACCTCGTCGCCAAGCGTGCGGCGCAGGACAATGCCAACTCGGTCGTCATCTCGGCCAAGATCGATTCCGAACTCGCGGTGCTCGATCCGGAGGAACAGGCCGAGTTCCTGGAAAGCCTCGGCCTTGCCGAGCCGGGCCTGAACCGGCTGATCCGTGAGGCCTACGCCCTGCTGGGCCTGCAGACCTATTTCACTGTCGGGCCCAAGGAAGCGCGCGCCTGGACCATCCCGGTCGGCGCCACCGGCCCCCAGGCGGCGGGCGTAATCCATACGGACTTCGAGAAGGGCTTCATCCGCGCCGAGACCATCGCCTACGACGATTTCGTCGCGCTGAAGGGCGAAGCGGGGGCCAAGGAAGCCGGAAAGATGCGGGCCGAGGGCAAAAGCTACGTCGTCCGCGACGGCGACGTGATGCACTTCCTGTTCAACTAGTCGGCGCCACGGCAGAGGTCGCGCATCGCTCGAGACTGACCGCCGCCTCATTCCGGTTCAGCCAGGTCAGGCGCATGGTGTCGCCTTGCACCGACATCCGGACGCGTTCGGTGGAGGTCCGGCCCTCGGCGGCGCAGGCGAGCGTCGCTTCGTAGCCTTCGGCCACCTGACTGACCGTCACGATGCTGCAGCTGTTTTCGTAACCCTCGAACCGCGCCGTGCTGATCTGGATCGGCCGCTCGGCGCCGGTGGTTCGCGTACACCAGCGTGCATTCGCCGCCCACCGGCCGACGAAGGTCTGGGGGCCCGACCCGGGCATGACCGTCCCGACGCCCGGCGGGGGCGGCGGAGCGGGGGCTTCGGACTCAGGCGTGACGATCGGCTGGGCCGGGCGGGTCGGAGGATTGACCTCGGATTCGCCGCAGGCGGCCAGCGACGCAGCCAGTGAGAGAACGATCAGCGGACGTTTTTGGCGCGGATTCATGAACAGGAAACGCCTTCGCGACGCCTCGGCTCCCTGACTCGCCCGGATCACGAATTCGCGGTCACGCTTGCATCGCGCGCAAGTTTTTGCGACCGGTTCCTGAGTGTCGAGAACAAGGGGGCGTCCCGCATGACTCAGAACACCAATCCATGGGCTGTGCAGGTGGACCCGCTGGCCCGCGACATCGCCGCCGTGCTCAAACGCATGGGCGGCTCGGCGCATCAGCGCGACGTGGTGCAATGCGTCGCGGCGATGAAGCGTCAGCGGGGCGAGACGGTGGCCCAGGACCTGGCCAACCGGATCGTCGAGGCGTTCGAGAAATATCGCGACCTGTTCTTCCGACCGTATGGCGAAGGCTCCATGCGCTGGGCCCTGCAACCCGGCGTCGCCTGATCCCACACGGAAAGCCGACGAAAAGGCGCGCATCCGCAAGGATGCGCGCCTTCGTCATTTCAGGGCCGCCTAGAAGCGGCGGACGTAGCTGAGGCCGTAGGTGTCCAGCTCGCCGCCGTTGTCGTCGGTGAAGTCCCGGCGGGTCCAGTCGGCGCGCACGCCGTTGCGGCCGTCGAAGAAATAGTTGGCTCCGGCGCCGTAGTTGACGCTTTCACCGTCTTCGCGAGCGGTGAAACCGGCGGCATCGCTCTCGATCTGGGTCATGCCGTAGCCGATCCGGCCGAAGACCTCGAGGCGGTCGCTCACCGGCAGGGTGGCGACGGCATAGGCTGCGATGTCGTATTCGTGCGAGATGCTGCCGTCCACGCCGGCGAACGAGACGTCCTCGTCCTTGAGGCCGAACGAGGCTTCACCCTCGACGCCGAGGAACCGGCTGACCTTGGCGTTCAGGCGGCCGGTGATGGCGCCCAGCTCGACGTCGTCTCCGTCAAGATGGGTGTAACCAACCGAGCCGGTTACTTGAGGCGAAGAAATGCTCTGGGCCACCGCGGGAGCGGCGAGCAAGGTCAGAGCAGCGGTAGCGAGAAGAACGTTACGCATTATTGGCATCCTCTAGATGTGGTGACTTCTGTGGTCACCGGCCCCATCCAGCGGGGATGCAAATGGGCGCCTGGAACTGCAGTTCCAGAGGGTCGCCGATACAATGGAACGACTGTGCGCGAGGAAGCACAGACCGCGTTACGCCAACCTTGGCAATAAGTTGGCGGCCGCCCTAGCGGTCCTTCTCGCGCTCCGTGCCGGCGCGCGCGTGCAATGCCGCCTGGGCCGCCGCCAGGCGGGCGATCGGCACGCGGTAGGGCGAGCAGCTGACGTAGTCGAGGCCGACCTCTTCACAGAAGGCGATCGACGAAGGGTCGCCGCCGTGTTCGCCGCAGATGCCCATCTTGATGCCCGGACGCGCGGCCCCGCCGCGCTCGGCGGCGATACGGATCAGGTCCCCGACGCCGTCCCGGTCCAGACGCACGAACGGATCGGTCTCGAAGATGCCCTTGTCCATATAGGCCTGCAGGAACCGCCCGGAATCATCGCGGCTGATGCCGAACGTCGTCTGGGTCAGGTCGTTGGTGCCGAACGAGAAGAACTCCGCGTACTCAGCCAGATCGGCGGCCCGGAGGGCGGCGCGCGGCAGCTCGATCATGGTTCCGACCAGATAGTCGACGCGGTCGCCAGCCTCCGCGAACACCGCTTCCGCCGTGCGGTCGGTGAGTTCGCGCAGGTACTTCATCTCCAGCCCCAGCGCGACGAGCGGGTGCATGATCTCCGGGATCGGGGCCTCGGTCGCGGTCTTCTTGACCTCGATCGCCGCCTCGAGGATGGCGCGGACCTGCATCTCGTAGATCTCGGGATAGGCCACGCCGAGGCGGCAGCCACGGTGGCCTAGCATGGGGTTGGTCTCGTGCAGCTCCTTCGCCCGGCGCTTCAGCTTGGCGGCGTCCAACCCCTGCGTGACCGCCAGCGCATCAATCTCCGCCTCGGTGTGCGGGATGAATTCATGCAACGGCGGGTCCAGCAGGCGCACCGTCACCGGCAGACCTACCATGATGGTGAACAGCTCGACGAAGTCGGCTTTCTGGAACGGCGCGATCTTCTCCAGCGCCGCGCGTCGCCCGGCCTCATCATCGGCGAGGATCATCTCGCGCACCGCGGCGATACGGGCGTCGTCGAAGAACATGTGCTCGGTGCGGCACAGGCCGATGCCCTCGGCGCCGAACCCGCGCGCGGTGCGGGCGTCCAGCGGCGTCTCGGCGTTGGCGCGGACGCGTAGCCGCCGCACCTTGTCGGCCCAGGCCATCAGGGTCTGGAAGTCGCCGGTCAGCTCAGGCTCGATCATGGCGACAGCGCCGTCCAGCACCTCGCCTTTCGAGCCGTCGATGGTGATGATCTCTCCCGCCTTGAAGGTGCGGCCGCGGGCGGTGAAGGTCCCGGCGTGCTCGTCGATCGACAGCTCATTGATGCCGCAGACGCAGGGCCGCCCCATGCCACGCGCGACGACGGCTGCGTGGCTGGTCATGCCGCCGCGCGCGGTGACGATGCCCCGCGCCGCATGCATGCCGTGGATGTCTTCGGGCGACGTCTCCTCGCGCACCAGAATGACGGCGTCGCCCAGTTGCGACAGCCGCTCGGCCTCATCGGCGTCGAAGACGATCCTGCCGGTGGCTGCGCCGGGGCTGGCGGGCAGGCCTGCGGCGACCACGGACCGCTCGGCCTTCGGGTCGAGGGTCGGGTGCAGCAGCTGGTCGAGCGCGGCAGGTTCGACGCGGCCGACGGCCTCCTCCTCGGAGATCACGCCTTCGGCCGCCAGATCGACGGCGATCTTGAGCGCCGACTTGGCCGTGCGCTTGCCGTTGCGGGTCTGCAGCATCCACAGCCGGCCCTGCTCGACCGTGAACTCGATGTCCTGCATGTCCCGGTAGTGGCTCTCCAGCCGGCCGACGACCGAGACGAATTCGCCGAAGACGACCGGCATGGCCTCTTCCATAGAGGGGGCGGTCTCGCCCATCTCCTCGCGGCCCGCGCGGGTCAGCGACTGGGGCGTGCGGATGCCGGCGACCACGTCCTCGCCCTGGGCGTTGATCAAAAACTCGCCGTAGAGCCGGGCCTCGCCGGTCGATGGATTGCGGGTGAAGGCGACACCGGTCGCCGAGGTCTCGCCCATGTTGCCGAACACCATCGACTGGATATTGACGGCCGTGCCCCAGCTTTCCGGGATGTCGTGCATGCGGCGATAGAATTTGGCCCGGTCATTCATCCAGCTGGCGAACACGGCCGAGACGGCGCCCCACAGCTGGTCGTGGGGATCCTGCGGGAAGGGCTGACCCAGCCGGTCCTCGACCACCCGCTTGTAGTCGGCGACGACCTTCTCCCAGTCCCCGGCGGCCAGATCGGTGTCGATGGTGACGCCAAGGCGGTCCTTGTGGTCGTCCAGCACTTCCTCGAAATCGTCGTGCGACAGGCCGAGGACGACGCTGGAATACATGGTGATGAAGCGGCGATAGCTGTCGAAGGCGAAACGGCGGTCGCCGGACAGGGCGGCCAGCCCCTCGACCGTCTCGTCGTTGAGCCCGAGGTTCAGGACAGTGTCCATCATCCCCGGCATCGAGGCGCGGGCGCCCGAGCGGACCGAGACCAGCAGGGGGTTGGACGCGTCGCCGAAGGTCTTGCCGACGACGGTCTCGACCCTCTTCAGGCCGGTCGCCACCTGTGCGGCCAGTTCGGCCGGATAGCTCTGGCGGTTGGAATAGTAGTGGACGCAGGCTTCGGTGGTGATGGTGAAGCCGGGGGGCACGGGCAGGCCGAGCGAGGACATCTCGGCCAGGTTCGCGCCCTTGCCGCCGAGCAGGTTTTTCATCGACGCATCGCCGTCGGCGGAACCTCCGCCGAAGCCGTACACCCACTGAGTCATGCAAAAGCCCCTGAGCCTGTCGCGTCTTCCGGCCTGACTAACGCGGTGCGCCCGCGAAGGCGAGGCCGGGGTGGTGAGAACCGTGAGCGTGGGCAGCGGTTCCGCTCACCCCATCGCCCCGCATCAACGCGCCCTTAACCGCGATGATTCACCACTCGGTCTCCAAGCTATGCGGGGCCGCGTTTCCATGTCCGACCTGAAGACCGACATCATCCACCGCGGCGACTGCATCGAGGTGCTCCGGTCCATGCCCGACGGATGCGTCGACATGGTCTTCGCCGACCCGCCCTATAACCTGCAGCTGGGCGGAGACCTGCTGCGGCCCGACAACAGCGTGGTCGACGCGGTCGATGACGACTGGGACAAGTTCGACAGCTTCGCGACCTACG
>DASRWP010000081.1:0-2678 GCA_035654535.1 Brevundimonas sp. | reverse complement strand
CGCCGTCACCGGAACGCCGACCGACTGCGTGGTGCTGGCGGTAAACGACCTGATGCCGGAGCGGCCCGATCTGGTGCTGTCGGGCGTCAACCGGGGCCACAACGTCGGCGAGGACTGCTCCTATTCCGGCACCGTGGCGGGCGCACTGCAGGGCATGGCCTTCGGCATCCGCTCCATCGCCCTGAGCCAGTCGCTGGAGCGGTTCCACGATGAGGTGACGGCGCACTGGGAGACGGCGGAGGCCTATGCGCCGCCGATCATCAGCCGCCTGCTGGACCAGCCGTGGCAGCCGGGCGTGGTGATGAACCTGAACTTCCCCTCCCGTCCGCCCGAGGCGGTGACCGAGGTCGAGGTCACGCGGCAGGGCTTTCGCGACATCGGCGAAATGCACGCCATCCGCCGCACCGACCTGCGCGGCCGGGACTATTACTGGATGAGCTTCCGCGGGTCGAAACAGGACCACCCCGAGGGCACTGACCTGCGCGCCGTCGAGGAGGGCCGGATTTCGGTCACGCCCCTGCACATCGACCTGACCCACGCCCCCAGCATCCACGACCTGAAGGGCGTTCTGGGGGGCGCGCCGCCGAAACGGGTGGCCGCGGGATGAACCTGAACAACGACCGCGCCGGCCGGCTGATCCTGGGTCTGCGGCAGCAAGGGGTGACGGACCCGCGCGTGCTGTCGGCGATGGAATCGATCGACCGCGCCGTCTTCGTGCACGAGAAATTCCTCGATCAGGCGTGGGAGGATCAGGCCCTGCCGATCGACTGCGCCCAGACCATTTCCCAGCCCTATATCGTCGGGCTGATGACCCAGGCCCTGGACGTCCAGCCGCGGCACCGGGTGCTCGAGATCGGCACCGGCAGCGGCTATCAGGCCGCGGTGCTGAGCCGCCTCGCCCGCTACGTCTATTCGGTCGAACGCTACCGCAGCCTGCTGACCGAGGCGGAGGCGCGGCTGAAAGAGCTGAAGATCGACAACGTCATCACCCAGCACGGCGACGGCGGGCTCGGCTGGCCGCAGCAGGCGCCGTTCGACCGGATCATGGTCACAGCCGCCGCGCCCGGCGAGCCGACCGAACTGCTGCACCAGCTGAAGCCGGGCGGCGTGCTCGTCTGCCCCGTGGGCCGCAGCTCTGTGCAGATGTTGCACCGCTACGTCGGCCAGCCCGACGGCTCGTTTCGTCGGGAGAGCCTGACCGAGGTGCGGTTCGTGCCGCTGGTCGAGGGGACGGCGAAGGAGGGGTGACAAGCGGTGGCGGCGACGGCAGGGTCGCCGGGTGTTTCCGTCATTCGCCAGCCGCGCCCTGATCGCCGCGAGCCTGTCCCTCGCAGGCGGCGCGCAGGCCCAGACGGCGCGCATCTGTTTTGACCCCGGCGTCAGCCGTCTCTCGCCGTCCGGATACGAGGCGATCCGCACGCTGGCCGCGGCTCAGGGCGGGACAGCCGCGCGGCCGCACATCCGGCTGTTTACACCGGACAGCCCCGTGGGAGACCTCGTCGCGGATCGGCTTCTCGAAGCCGAGATCGAGTTTGCCATGAACGGCGTCTACTATGCCCGGATCCAGAGGTCCGGGACGGCAGAATCCGTTGACCCTGACTGCCTGACCGCCGAAGTGGCCCGCGATGGCTCGTATTTCACGCTCATTCACTTCAACGGACCGTTCTTCGACTCTGGCAGCGCCACGGTGTCGCCGGCGGCCCGCCGCTGGATGCGCCAGCTTGTCCCGGAATATATTCCCGGCGTGACCCGCTTCGTGATCGAGGGATATGCGGACGCGGCAGGTCCTGCAGACGTCAATCTTGATCTGAGCCGCCGCCGGGCCGAGAACGTCGGCCTCGAACTGGTCAGGCTGGGCGTGCGCTGGGCCGATCTCGATCTGAGGTGGTGGGGAGAGCTACGGCTGTCCCGGCCGACCCGCGACGGGGTCGGGGAGCCTATCAACCGTCGGGTCAACATCGAGACGCGACGGTGGCCGGTCGGGCCGGCCCGTTAACCTTCGCGCCCAACTTTGGCGCGGTTTGGCGGGTTGTCTGGCGGTCGGGGACGCGACTCTCGAATAGCAAGCAAGGGGCGAACATCAGCATGATCATCCGGTTCGGCATGAAGGTTCTGGCGGTGTTCGGCGCCGTGACCACGTTGGCCGCCTGCGCCAGCTATCCCGCCGAGCCGCGGTACGCCATTCGCGCCGACGCCGCGGTCGCTCCGGCGCGGGCGCCTGTCGCCAATCCGGCTCCGGTCTTCCGGCCCGTGCCGACGGGGGAAGGCGTCCGCGGCGCGACCATTCCTGGCAGCGAGGCGCCTCCGCCGCGCACGGCGCGAGTGGAGATGATCGAGGGTGGGGCCCTGTCGACGCCGGTGAACACCGGCCCCCGGCCATACGCCGCCTCCACACCCGCCGCGGGTCCAGCGTCGGAAGGTTTCACGGCGCCACCGCCGCCACGCAGCGGGACGGTCCCTGTCGCGGCCGGCGCCGGCTACGAGATCCAGCCCGGCGACACCATCTCCGGCATTGGTAGGCGCTTCCAGACGCCGGTTCAGAACCTGATCGACCTGAACGGCCTCGGTCCCCGAGCGGCGATCACGCCGGGCCAGCGGCTGATCCTGCCGACGACGGCGGTGGACATCGGCGGCGACCCCTATGCGACAGGTCCCTCCCCAATCGGAGTCTACGTCGC
>DASRWP010000080.1:0-4996 GCA_035654535.1 Brevundimonas sp. | reverse complement strand
CTGACCACGCGCGGCTCCTATGTGCTGGTCAACAACACCGCCGCTCCGCTGACCGAGGTTCACCTGCGCTGGACTGACGATCTGGACATGAAGGGTCTGACCGTCGAGGGCGCATCCATCGCCCGCGAGTGGCAGGATTTCGAGTACCGCATCTACCGCTTCGCCGCGCCGATGCAGCCGGGCGAGAGACGGACCGTCACCTTCGAGACGGTGCTGGAACAGCGCGGCTTCAAGGCGAACGGCAATACGACGCGGATCGTGGACAACGGGACGTTCGTGAACAACAGCGAGTTCGCACCCGCGGTGGGGATGGACCGGAGCGGTCTGCTGACCGACCGCACGAAGCGCCGCAAGCTGGGTCTGCCGGCCGAGCTGCGCCCGGCGAAGCTGGAAGACACCAGCGCGCAATCGCGAAACTACATCGGCGCGGACTGGGTCACTGCGGACATCACGGTCACCACGGACGCAGACCAGACGGTGATCGCGCCGGGTGAGATGGTTTCCGACGTCGTTCGCGGCGGCCGCCGGACCAGCCGGTTCGTCACAGAGTCGCCGGTCCTGAACTTCTTCTCGATCCAGTCGGGCCGCTACGAGCGCACGGCGCGGATGCATAACGGCGTCGAGATGGTGGTCTTCCACGACCCCGACCACGACCGCAACGTGCCGCGCATGCTCGACGCCCTGACGGCCTCGCTGGACTATTTCCAGGCCAACTTCAGTCCCTACCAGTTCAAGCAGGCGCGGATCGTCGAGTTCCCGGACTACGCCAGCTTCGCCCAGTCCTATCCCAATACCTTTGCTTGGTCCGAGGGGCTCGGCTTTATCGCCGACCTGACCGACACGACCAAGATCGACTATGTCACCTATGTCGCGGCGCACGAGTTCGGCCACCAGTGGTGGGCGCACCAGATCGTCGGCTCGGACCAGCAGGGGGCCACGGCCCTGTCAGAGACGCTGGCCCAATACTCGGCCCTGATGGTGATGGAGAAGCTGTACGGGCAGGACCAGATCCGCAAATTCCTGAAGCGCGAGCTGGACGGCTACCTGCGCGCCCGGGGCACCGAACGGCTGGAGGAACTGCCGTTGATGCGGGTCGAGAACCAGCAGTACATTCACTATCAGAAGGGCGGGCTGGTCATGTACCTGCTCCGCGACCAGATCGGCGAGGACGCCGTCAACCGCGCCCTGCGACGGGTGCTGGCGCAATACGCCTTCAAGGGCGCGCCGTATCCCCGCTCGCTGGATCTGGTGGCGGCCATCCGGGCCGAGGCCCCGGCGGACAAGCAGGCCCTGATCACCGACCTGTTCGAGAAGATCACCCTGTATGACGTGAAGACGACGGGCGCGACGGCGACCCGACGCCCTGACGGGCAGTGGGACGTCACGGTCACCGTGGACGCCCGCAAGCTCTACGGGGACGGAGAGGGTGCGGAGACCAATGCGCCGCTGAACGAGATCTTCGACGTCGGCCTCTTCGCCGCCGAGCCCGGCAAGGGGCGTTTCGACGAGGGCGACGTGGTCCTGCTGGAGCGCCGTCCGATCCGGTCCGGAGTACAGACCTTGCGGTTCGTCGCCCGGCGCGAACCGAAGTTCGCGGGCGTGGATCCCTATAATCGCTGGATCGATCGCAACTCGGACGACAACGTGCGGGCTGTAGACTAGGCGCGGCGGCTGGCGACCAGCCGCCAGCCGCTTCGTCAACGCGTGCCGAACAGACGATCTCCCGCGTCTCCGAGGCCGGGAACGATGTAGCCGTGCTCGTTCAATCGTTCGTCCACGGCGGCGGTCCAGACCGGCACATCGGGGTGCCAGCCGCGCAGTCGCTCAAGCCCCTCGGGCGAGGCGACGAGGCAGACGAAGCGCAGGTTGGTGACGCCGCGTTCCTTCAGCCGCTCAAGGGCGGCGACGGCGGTGTTGCCGGTCGCCAGCATCGGGTCGATGACGACGCACAGCCGCTCTGCCACGTCGTCGGGCGCCCGGAAGTAGTACTCGACGGCGTCGTGCGTCACCGGCTCGCGATACAGGCCAATGTGGCCCACCCGGGCCGACGGGACCAGTTCGAGCATCCCGTCGACCAGCCCCAGACCGGCGCGCAGAATCGGAACGAAGACGAGTTTCTTGCCCTCGATCTTCTGGCCGGTCGTGGGGCCTACCGGTGTCACGACCGGATAATCCTCCAGCGGCAGGTCGCGTGTCACCTCGTAGCAGAGCAGGGTCGAGATCTCACGGAGCAGCTGGCGGAAGCGGGCGGTCGAGGTGTCTTTCGAGCGCATGATGCCGAGCTTGTGGGCGACCAGAGGGTGGCCGACGACGGTGACGCCATCCATCGTGAAGGACTTGCCTGGCATCAAAAAACGGTCCCGTCAGAGAGGATGGTCAAGGGCGGCCCTCCGCCCGGTCGGCGTTCGGCCGCAGCGCGACGGCCGGCGGCCCAGGTGCCGCCTTCCAGCACGCTGGCCAGCGGCATGGCTTCGGCCGTGACGCCCAGTTCGGCGCGGACCAGCGGGGCGATCCTGTCGAGCAGCGCCACGGTCATGGCGCGCAAGCCGACGACCAGAGGATCGGACACGGGCCAAGGCATTTCGGCGTCGGCGGGCTCCTTCAGCGTCAGTACACCGAGGTCCATAAACAGGCCGCCATTCCGGTATTCGGCGAGGCCCGTCAGGCCGTCGAGATCCGTCACCTGAACTCCCGCGGTCTGCAACGGCTCGACCAGCGAATAGCTGAGCCACTGCGACAGCTTGTGAATCGGCATGAGCCCGTCGGTCGCATCGTCGCGCTTGATAGCGGGGTGGGTCCAGCAGTCGCCGAGATCGACGCCCCCGAGGGTCAGACGGTCTCGCCAGACCGGACCGAGGGCTTCCAGCAGGACCTCGAGGATAGTCGGGGCGGGCAGGCGGTCCTGATCGTCGGCGCGGTCGACCATCGCGTCGAACAGGCCGCCGGGGCGGGGCTCGTCCTCGAGCGCGAACAGATCGGGCTCAGCCAGACAGACCTGCCCCAACCGTCGCAACAAGGCCGCCCGTCCCTCGAGGCCGACAAGCGGATTGTCGGCGGAAACCTGGAAGCCGCGCGCCAGCGTCTCCGCCGTCATGAAGGTCAACGCCACCGCGTC
Organism: Brevundimonas sp.; assembly: GCA_035654535.1. Classification (GTDB taxonomy): domain Bacteria; phylum Pseudomonadota; class Alphaproteobacteria; order Caulobacterales; family Caulobacteraceae; genus Brevundimonas. The sequence continues at coordinate 1,881 of DASRWP010000080.1, read as the reverse complement.
GACGCGCCAAGGGTCGTCCTCGGTGATGGAGAAGGCGCCGGCCTCGAACATTCGCAGGCTGGCTATGGCGAGCCCCTCGGAGCGGGTCAGCGTACGGCCGGTCTGTGCGTCCTTGTACGACCAGTCCGGGCCCGCTCCCGCGTCGAGCAGGACGGAGATGATGGCGAGGTCGAACTCGGCCCGGGCGCGCGACGCGGGGTCGAGCCAGTCGCGGTCTTCAGCCGCCGGCCCCCAGAGATCGACGCCATCGACTGCGAAATGGCGCCAGCGAGCGTGGAAGGGCACGGTCAACGCCGGATACTGGTCGCGGATCACGACGGCGACGTAGCGGGCTGTTTCGGGCAGTCGGTCAAGGTCGACGCGCCAATGGTCGAGACCGCCCGCGACGCCGATAGCCAGCATTTCATGGGCCCGTTCGCGGACGGCGGCGGCGGTGAGCAGGCCATGCGCCTGCTGGTGTTCAGAACTGCTCAAGGTCGCGGCCCACGACGCGGGTCAGGTCTTCGGCCGACGGCGGCGCGTCAGGCGTGAAATAGCCGGCGGCCTTTTTCGCCTCCATCTCAACCGAGGCGTCCGGCGGGACGAGGTAGTCCGGGATCGGCACCCGCTCGCCGATCTCGATGCCCGAGGCGGTCAGGGCGTCGTGCTTCATATTGGACATGGAGACGAAGCGGTCGATCTTCGAGATCCCCAGCCAGTGCAGGATGTCGGGCATCAGTTGCTGGAAGCGGGCGTCCTGGACCCCGGCGACGCATTCGGTGCGCTCGAAATAGGTCGCAGCCTGATCGCCGCCCGGCTGGCGTTTGCGGGCATTGTAGACGAGGAATTTCGTGACCTCGCCCAATGCCCGGCCTTCCTTGCGATTGTAGGCGATCAGGCCCGCGCCGCCGTCCTGGGCCTCGCGGATGCACTCCTCGATGCCGTGGGTCAGATAGGGCCGGCAGGTGCAGATGTCCGAGCCGAACACGTCCGAGCCGTTGCATTCGTCATGGACGCGGCAGGTCAGGCGACGGGCCGGGTCGGCGATCGCCGCGGGGTCACCGAAGATATACAGGGTGATGCCCCCGATGGGAGGCAGGAACACCTTCAGGTCCGGGCGGGTGACGAGGTCGGCGTACATGCCGCCGGTCTGTTCGAACAGGGTGCGGCGCAGGGCGGTTTCGGTGACGCCGAAGCGTTCGGCGATCCCGGGCAGGTACCAGACCGGATCGATGGCGGCCTTGGTCACGGCGACGTCGCCGCTCTCGTGCACGATCTGTCCGTCGGCCTTGAGCCGGCCGGCGGCGATGGCCTCGCCGATCTCGCCAAGTTGCAGACGGGCGCGGGTGACGGCGATGGTCGGGCGGATGTCGACGCCGTCGCTGAGCTGGTCGGCGAAATCCTCGGCCACGCGCGCGCCCCAAGGGTCGAGCGAGACGATTTTCGAGGCGTCGGTCCACTGCGGGAACGGACCCATTGGCGTGGTCGGAGAGGTGTTGGTCAGATCGGGCCGGTTGTTCGCGCTCATCGCGCCCGACGAGACGGCGAGGGCGCGATAAACCGAATAGGCCCCGCCATGCGCGCCGATGGCGTTGCGGTCGCTGCCGGAGTTGACGGTGCCAATCACTGGACCCCGCTCCTGCGCGGTAGACGCGCCCCAGTTCAGCGGGAAGCGGCCGGCAGTCCCGCCGCCGGGATGGGAGTTGAGCCGGATATGACTCGGACGGTTGGACATGACGCCTCGCACTGGATCCGGCCCGTTCTTGTTCTGCGCCGGACCCGTCAGGACACACCCGATAGAAGCGACTGTCCAGAGGTGCTGAACGACTCCCGTCCACCCGCGTTTCCCCGGCGAACACGGAGTGCGAACCATGGCTGCCCGACCCACTTGGCAGGGACATC
>DASRWP010000079.1:0-2670 GCA_035654535.1 Brevundimonas sp. | reverse complement strand
CGCGACGGCGGCTTCGTCGAGCCGGGCTACCGGCCCGAGCTGGAGGAGGCGCGGCGCCTGCGCGACGACAGCCGCCGGGTGGTCGCCGACCTCGAGGCCCGCGCCGTCGCCGAGGCCGGCGTGCCATTCAAGGTCCGCCACAACGCCGTGCTCGGCTATTTCCTCGAAACCACGGCGAAGGCCGCCGAGCCCCTGCTGCGTCCCTCCGGCGAGAGCCCCTTCATCCATCGCCAGACCCTCGCCAATCAGGTTCGCTTCACCACCGTCGAACTGTCGGAGCTGGACGCGAAGATCAGCCAGGCCGGCCATCGGGCTCTCGCCATCGAGGCCGAGACCTTTGAGGTCTGGCGACGCACGGTCCAGTCGCTGGCCGCCCCGCTTCAGGCCTTGGCCGAGGCTCTGGCCGAGCTCGACTGCCACGCGGCTCTTGCCGAATGGGCCGAAGACGTCGGCGCCGTCCGCCCAACCGTGGACGACACCACGTGCTTCGACGTGACGGCGGGGCGCCATCCCGTGGTGGAGGCGGCGGTGAAGACGCAGGGCGACCCCTACACCCCCAACGATTGCCGGCTCGACGGCAGCGGCTCCGCCAATTCCGAAAGGACAGGCGCCCGTCTCTCGATCGTCACGGGCCCCAACATGGCCGGCAAGTCGACCTTCCTGCGCCAGAACGCCCTGCTGGTGGTTCTGGCCCAGGCCGGGGCCTTCGTGCCCGCCCGCGCCATGCGGCTGGGCGTGGTCGACCGGCTGTTCAGCCGCGTCGGGGCCGGAGACGACCTCGCCCGCGGCCGCTCCACCTTCATGACCGAGATGGTCGAGACCGCCGCCATCCTGACCCAGGCGACGGACCGCTCATTCGTGGTGCTGGATGAAATCGGCCGCGGCACGGCCACCTACGACGGCCTCGCCATCGCATGGTCCGTCGCGGAGGCCCTGCACGACCGCAACCGCGCCCGCACACTGTTCGCCACCCATTATCACGAGCTGGCCGGGCTGGAGACGCGGCTGGACCACGTCTGCAACCTGTCCATGGCCGCGCGCGAGTGGAACGGCGACCTCGTCTTCCTGCACGAGGCCGTCCCCGGCGCCGCCGACCGCAGCTACGGCGTGCAGGTGGCCAGGCTGGCCGGCGTACCCGCCGCCGTCGTCGCCCGGGCCCGCGAGGTGCTGGACCGGCTTGAGGGACAGAAGCGCGCCGTGGCCAGTCTCGACGACCTGCCCCTGTTCGCCGCCGCAACGCCTGCGCCGCCGCGCCCTCCGTCCGCCGTCGACGACGCCCTCACGGCCATTGAGCCCGACGAACTCTCCCCGCGCGAGGCGCTGGAGGCGCTTTACCGGCTGAAGGCGCTGGCGCGGTGAGCACCCTTCCGGCGGGGAGCGATCTCGCCGCGCGTTTGAGCCGGGCCGCCTCCGCGCCCGATGTCCGCAAGGCCGTCGCCGACATTCTGCGCGATCGCTCCGAGATCGACCGGGCTCGCGCCGCCCGCCGTCTGGACGGGGGCGGCGAGGGGGTCGAAGTGGCGCAGCTCTACAGCGCCGCCGCCGACGACCTGCTGACCGCGCTGTGGGATTTCACCACCGGGACCCTGTTCCCCGCGCCCAATCCGACCGAGGCCGAGCGGCTCAGCCTGATCGCCGTCGGCGGCTACGGCCGGGGGGTGCTGGCCCCGTTCTCGGACCTCGACCTGCTCTTCCTGCGCCCATGGAAGCCGATCCCGCGCACCGAACAGGTGATCGAGTTCATGCTCTACGTCCTCTGGGACCTGGGTCTGAAGGTGGGTCAGTCGGCGCGTTCGGTCGACGAATGCCTGACCCTGGCGAAGTCGGACATGACGGTGCGGACGGCGCTGCTGGAGGCGCGTCCGCTGGCTGGCGACGAAACCCTGACCGCCGACTTCATCGCCCGCTTCCGCGCCCAGGTGGTCAAGGCGGACCCCCGCCCCTTCATCGCCGCCAAGCTGGAGGAGCGCGACCTGCGCCACCAGAAAACCGGGGCGGTGCGCTATCGCGTCGAACCCAACGTCAAGGACGGCAAAGGCGGCCTGCGCGATCTCAACACCCTGTTCTGGATTGCCCGCTCGCTTACGCCCGAAAGTCCGCTGGGCGCCCGGGCGCTGGACGGTCTGCTGACCACGCGCGAGCGGCGGACCTTTGAGGAAGCCTTCGACTTCCTGTGGCGCACCCGGGCGCACCTGCACCTGACCGCCGGGCGCGCCGAAGAAAAGCTGACCTTTGACTTCCAGCCCGAGGTGGCGCGGCGGATGGGCTGGCGCGGCCGGGGCGACGAGCCCGCGGTCGAGCGGTTCATGCGCCGCTATTTCCTGGTTGCGCGCGACGTCGGGGCCCTGACACGCGCGATCTCTGCCAAGCTGGAAGCGCGCGAGCAGAAGCCCACGCTCAGCCTCTCGCGCCTGATCCCGGGGCGAAAGCGCAAGCTCGGCGTCGAGGGCTTCCGGGAGGATGCGGGGCGGTTGTCGGTAACCGGGCCTGAGATCTTCGCCGCGGCGCCGGAGAAGCTGCTGATGCTGTTCCGCACGGCGGACGAGCACGACCTCGACCTGCACCCCGACGCCTTCTCGGCCGTCAGCCGGTCACTGTCGCTGGTTACGCCCAGCCTGCGCCGCGACCCTGAGGCGGCGCGCGCCTTCCTCGACATTCTCGCCCACGGCC
>DASRWP010000078.1:0-2493 GCA_035654535.1 Brevundimonas sp. | reverse complement strand
CGGCGTTCGACGACGCTCTGCACGTGGCCCAGGGCCTTCAGAAGCGCGGATCGTTCAATGGTCAGCTGCATGTCGTCTCGCCCGGGGTGCGGCGACTCAAAGCGTCACCACGACTGGAGGGCCTTGGACACTAGCGTAGGCAAGGCAGTAGGCAATAGGCAGTAGGCGGCAGGGAGGGTTTGAGACCAAGCCATCCACCGCGTTTTCGCATCCTGCTGCCTACTGCCTACTGCCTCAGCCCCGCAGCTTCCGCGTAAGCGTCTCGACGTCGCGCGCGATCTGGTCGTCGAGACCCATCAGCTCCTCGATCTTGCGCACGCCGTGCAGGACCGTGGTGTGGTCGCGCCCGCCAAAGCGGCGGCCGATGTCGGGATAGGACCGCGTCGTGTGCTGCTTGCACAGCCACATGGCGATCTGGCGCGGGCGGGCGACGGCGCGGGTGCGGCGCTCGGACAACAGGTCCGCCTGCTTCAGGCTGAAATGGTCGGCGACGGTCTTCTGGATCTCATCGACGGTGATGCGGCGCTCGGGTCCGCCGCGCAGGGCCGAACCGAGCAGGGCCTGGGTTTCGTCAACGCTGAGCGAGGAGAGCCGCGCCCCGGCGACGGCGGCGAGGGTGTTCACGGCGCCCTCGAGCTCGCGCATCGAGCCGGGCGTGCGATCAACCAGATGCTCCAGCACTTCGGCCTGAACCTCGCCGGAAACGACGCCCAGCCGCGCCAGGGTTTCGATGCGGTTGCGGGCGACCGCCAGCTTGAGGGCGCGGTCGGCGGGCTCGACCGGGCAGGTCAGGCCCGAGGCCAGATGGCTGCGCAGGCGCGGCTCGACCTCGCTCAGCGCCATCGGCGGACGATCGGCGGAAATGACGATCTTCTTGCCGTCCTCGATCAGGGCGGTGAGGGTCGAGAGCAACTCCTCCTGCGTCGACGATTTGCCGCCGACGAACTGCACGTCGTCGATCAGCAGCATGTCGGCGCCGCGCAGGCTGTCCTTGAAGGCGGCCATGGTGCGGTCCTGGGTGGCGCGCACGAAGGTCGACAGGAAGCGCTCGGCGGTCAGATAGACGACCCGGGCGTCGGGACGCAGGCGCTGCGCCTCCCAGGCGATGGCGTTCAGCAGGTGGGTCTTGCCGTAACCGTAGGGGCCGCAGAAGAAGATCGGGTTGAAGTGGCCGTCGGCCCAGGCGGCGGCCTGGCGGGCGATGGCGAGGGCGAAGGCGTTGCCCTGGCCCTCGACGAAGCTGTCGAACGTCAGCCGCTCCTGCAGGCCGGCGGCGCGGACTGCGCGGGCCCCGTCCGCGACCGGCGGAACGGTGGCCATCGGCATGGGGGCGGGAGACGCGAGGGTGAGAATGGCGGCGCCCTCGGCGCGGCCGGCGGCGACCTGCGAGGCCGAGGGGGTCGAGCCCATCTCGGCGCGGCAGCGCACATCGAGACGGCGCGAGAGGCCGTCGAGGCCCAGCCAAAGCTCATTCATGCGGCGCAGGGCGTTCTTGCGGACCCAGTCACGGGCGTAGGCGGTGGGGGTCACGAGGATCAGCTGGCCAGCGCCGTCGGCGCGCACCGCCGAGGGAGCGATGTAGGAGCTGAACGGCCCCTCGCCGATCTCGCTCCGCAGCCGTCCCGCCGCCTCGGTCCAGATACGATCCGGATCCGTCATCCCCGCCATCCCCGCGCTCCCCGTAAGCATTCAGCCACCCAATCAGATCCATCACCCGACGCGCTTCAGAGCGCCTGACACCGGGACGACTTCTCCTGTCCCGCGCGGCTGGAGGCCTCGCGGGTGGGGTCGTACTCTTGCATCAGACGTCTCACGCCGACCCGGAAACTGAACCCCCGGACCGTCTTCATCCGTAGGAGGATGGAAGTGCGTCAGCGCCTCAAACTTACGCCGGGCGGGGGGGGCGTCAACGCTGATTCGCGAGTCGAATCACACTTAAAATTGTTGACTCCGCTAAAGCCAAACGCCGTCAACGAAAAACCGCATTCCGCCACCGACGGAGGAGCCAATCGGCCGCCGGGCGGTTAGCCGCGCACGCGGAAACGGCGAGGGAGCGGTTGCGCCCTCGCCGTTGGAATCTCTTATCTTTCCCGTGACAGGCCTGTGAAAGGCCGTCAGCAGACCGCTGTGTCAGGCAGCGGACATTTTCTTCAGCTGGGCGGCCAGACGGCCGACCTTGCGCGAGCCCGTGTTCTTGTGAACCACGCCCTTGGAGACGGCGCGCATCAGCTCGGACTGAGCCTCGATGAAGGCGGTCTTCGCGGCGCCGGCGTCGCCGCCCGTCACGGCTTCCTGGAACTTGCGCAGGAAGGTGCGGACGCGCGTACGGCGCGCCTTGTTCACTTCGGTGCGGGCTTCGATCTTGCGGATCGCCTTGCGGGCGCCGGGGTTGTTGGCCATCGTTATTCTTTCGAACAGAAAACGCCGCGGAGCACACGTCCACGGCGCGGAAATCTTCAAGAGCGGGCGGCTATAACCGAAAGCCTCGGGGGG
>DASRWP010000077.1:0-4749 GCA_035654535.1 Brevundimonas sp. | reverse complement strand
CCTATGCGGCCGCCCACCCGAGACCCTGACGGCCGCCACTGGCCATGATCCCCGTTTCGGGCCTAGAGTGACCCATGTTCGCCCGGGGGCGGAGGCGCGAAGGACATGAGCGGTCTAGACCGTCGTGGAGTCCTGGTCGGTATGGGTGCGGCGATCACGCTGCCATCGTGGCCAGCCCTGGCCCAGGAGATCGACAGCCCGGGCGATCCTCTGCCGATTCAGCTGGTGACCAACCTCTTCACCCGCGTGGCCGCGGCGGCCGTGATCGACGGCCGTGGTCCGTTCAGCTTCGTGATCGACACTGGCGCGGGTTCCACGTCCATCTCCGACACCCTCGCCGGTCAGCTGGGCCTCAGATCGCTGCCGCCCATGGTCGTGCACGGGATCACCGAGGCTCGCGTGACCCCCTGCGTCGCCATCGGGCGACTGCGGCTAAGCGGGCTCGGCTTCCGCAACCTGGCCTGCCCGGTTTTTCCGCGAGAGCAACTCGGCGCCGACGGGCTGCTCGGGCTCGACGTCCTCGGCCGCTTCAAGCTGCGCTTCGACGTCGCGCGCCGCGCCGCCAGCCTGACCATGCCCGGCATCAGCATCACGATGGGCGGCGAGACGAGGCTCGGCACGCGCCTGCCCCAGGGCATGCGCTCGGCGCGAAACCGGTTCGGTCAGATGATCCTCACGCAGGTGGTCGCGGACGGCCAGCCCGTCGCCGCCTTCATCGACAGCGGGGCGCAGTATTCCATTGGCAATCGGGCGCTGGCCCGGGCCGTTACAGCGCGGCGTCCCGTCGGTCGCCGCACTGCGCGCCCGGTGCCGGTCTACGGTGTAACGGGCGAGAGCCTGACAGCGGACCTGCTGCAGATCGACGACCTCAGGCTGGGATCTTCGCGTCTCGGCGCAACGCCCCTGTTGTTCGCCGATCTCCATTGTTTCAAGACCCTGAAACTGGCCGACCGGCCGGCGCTGCTCATCGGCGCCGACCTGCTGGGGCGGTTTAGGGAGGTGACGATGGACTTCCCGTCCAGCTCCGTTGGCTTCGTCGGCCTGCGCCGTCAGATCAGGCCGCCGGTGGACTTGCGTGGCTAGGCCGCTGTCACGCCTGCATGGTCCAGCCTTCGACGCCCATAGCGGCCTGCTTGACCGCCTCTGACCGGGTCGGGTGCGGGTGACAGATGCGGGCGATGTCTTCGGACGCACCGCCGAAAGCCATGGCCACGCAAGCCTCCCCGATCATCTCGCCGGCTTGGGGGCCCATGATGTGCACGCCCAGAATACGGTCGGTCGCCGCATCGGCCAGCACCTTCACCAAGCCGTCGGTCTCGTGGTTGATCTTGGCCCGGCTGTTGGCCGTGAAGGGGAATTTCCCGGCCTTGTAGGCGACGCCCTCCGCCTTCAGCTGATCCTCGGTCTTGCCGACCCAGGCCACCTCCGGCGCGGTGTAGACGACGCTCGGGACCAGATCATAGTCGACGTGCCCCGCCTTGCCGGCGATCAGCTCGATCACCGCGACGGCGTCTTCCTCGGCCTTGTGCGCCAGCATCGGGCCGTAGGTGACGTCGCCAATCACCCACACGCCATCGGCCACCTTGAAGTGGTCGTTGGCGACGAAGCCACGCTTGTCAGGCTGGACCCCGACCGTCTCCAGCCCCAGCCCTTCGGTGTAGGGACGACGGCCTATCGCGATCAGAACCACATCGCCCTTCAGCGTCTCGGCGGCGCCGCCGGCGGCGGGCTCCACCGTCAGTTCGACCCCGTCCTTGCCGGTCCGCGATCCGGTGACCTTCGACCCGAGCTTGAAGGTCATGCCCTGCTTGGTCAGCGCGCGCTGAAATGCCTTGGCCAGCTCGGTGTCCATGCCCGGGGTGATCCGGTCGAGATATTCGACCACCGTCACCTTCGCCCCGAGACGCCGCCAGACCGAGCCCAGTTCCAGCCCGATGATGCCTCCCCCGACCACGATCAGGCGCCCGGGCACGGTCGCAAGCGACAGGGCGCCGGTGGAGTCCACGACCTTGCCCGCCTCGAACGCCACGCCAGGCAGCGGGGTCGGTTCCGAGCCGGTGGCGATGACGATGTTTTTCGCTTCCAGCACGGTCTTGGCGCCGTCGGCGCCGGTCACCTCGACCTGACCCCTGCCCGCGATCCGGCCGCGACCCTGGATCCACTCGACCTTGTTCTTCTTGAACAGAAACTCGATGCCCTTGGTCAGGGCGGCGACGCTTTCGTCCTTGGCGGCGTGCATCTGGCCGAGGTTCAGCTTCGGCTCCACCTCGATCCCGATCTTCGCGAACTCGCCGTTGGCCGCCTCGAACAGCTCGGACGCGTGCAGCAGAGCCTTTGACGGCATGCAGCCTACGTTCAGGCACGTGCCGCCCAACGTGCCGCGCATCTCGACGCAGGCCGCCTTCAGCCCCAGCTGGCCGGCCCGGATCGCGGCGTTGTAGCCGCCCGGCCCGCCGCCGATGATCACCACGTCATAGGCGGGCGTTGAGGAAGCGGCGTCGGGCATCGTGTTTCTCGGTCTGATCGTGGGCGCGGGAAGGCGCGCGGAACGTAGCGGGCAGCCCGCGAGGGTCAACCGCAAGGGCGTATATAGGGGGGCCGCGGCGCGGCGTCAGGCCGTGCGGATCAAGCCGGCGCGGGCGCTGAGCCTGCACGGCTCCTCCGCTCAAGAATGCCAAACACCGCGACGCCGGCCGGGATGAGCTGATAGGTGACGCCCGGGAGCCAGGGCGCGCTCGCAAGCAGCGGCGTGAAGGCCACCCCGCCCGACAACACGCCGGTCGCCGCCGACAGCCACCAGATTCGCGACCATTGGGCCGCCGCCACGCGCCTGACCCGGTCGGCGGGGTCAAGCGCCCGCCGGGCCTGCCGGAACAGGAGCGCGTACTGAACGGACAGTATGGCGAAGCCAACACCGTAGATCACATAGGTCCAGCGCAGCTCCGCGAGGGTCGAGACAAGCCCACGCCCGGGCAGCGCTCCACCCGACAGGAAATGCGTCGCCGTCTCGACCAGCAGACGAAGCGGGAACACGAACACCAGCACGGAAAAAACCACCGTCAGGCTCAGCATCGTGGCCCAGGACCCTCGCTCCGGAGACAGGCTGGACCATGTCCGGTGCGCGACCCAGAACAGCATCAACAGGGCGAAACCCGCAGCGAAGGCGGGGATGCGTGCGAGGGCGCGCAGCAGGTCGTCGAACGACCGCAGCGGCTCCCCGCCCGCGATGATCAGCAGCGACACGGCGAAGGCGAAGGCTGCGTCGACGAAGGCGTCCAGCCGCTGGGTCTCGACCGTCCGGAACGGCTCGCTCGCCTGTCCTGCGTCGCTCATCCCGGCCGCCCCCGCTTCAGGACCGCGACGGTGCGCGATCAGGGGGCTTATGGCAACGGTGGGCGCTCGCGTGGCGCACGGCCGCGTCGCGAGCGTCAGCAACCCAGAAAGCAGGAAAGCCCGGTCGCGGGGACCGGGCTTCCTGAGCATCGACTGGAGCGGGCGAAGAGATTCGAACTCTCGACCCCAACCTTGGCAAGGTTGTGCTCTACCACTGAGCTACGCCCGCACTTCAGTCGGAGGCGGGCGTATAGCGGAGCGGCGCGGCCTCTCGCAAGTCCCCCGATCCAGAATTCGGCGCTCAAGCAACCAGCGACCGCGTCGCGAGCGACAGCGCCCCACCCCGCGTCAGCGGGGCGCCAACCTGATCGCCCCATCAAGTCGTATGCATTCTCCGTTGATGTAGACGTTGCGCGCCAACTCAAGCACCAGCGAGGCGTAGTCCGCGGGCGTCCCCAGCCGGCTAGGGAAAGGAATCGCGGCCGCCAGGGCGTCCTGGATTTTCTGGTCCATGCCGGCCATCATCGGCGTCCACATGATGCCGGGCAGGATGGTGTTGCAGCGGACGCCTTCCTGCGCGAGATCGCGCGCCACCGGCAGGGTCATGGCGTAGACCCCGCCTTTGGAGGCCGAATAGGCCGCTTGGCCGATCTGGCCGTCCTGCGCAGCTACAGATGCGGTGTTGACGATCAGGCCGCGCTCGCCGTCCGCCATCGGCTCCAGCGTGACCATACCCGCGGCCGACTGCGACAGCACCCGGAAGGTGCCGAACAGGTTGACCCGAACGGTGCGCTCGAACGCCGCCATGTCGTGGGCGCGGATCTCGCCGGTGTCCCTCTTGCGCGACACTGTCTTCTGGCCCGTTGCGATACCGGCGCAGTTGACCGTCAGCCGCTCCTGTCCATGGGCGGCGCGCGCTTTCTCGAAGGCCGATGCGACCGAGGCGTCGTCGGTAACGTCTACCTGACAGAAGACCCCGCCGATCTCGGCCGCGATGCGCTCGCCCGCCTCCTCGTTCAGGTCGAACAGGGCGACCTTCGCACCGGTCGCGGCGATGGCCCGGGCAGTGCCCTCGCCCAGCCCCGAGGCTCCGCCCGTCACCACCGCCGCGATCGAACCGTCGAGTTTCATGGCCGCAGCCCCTATGTTGTCAGAACCAATATGGAACGCGGGGATTTAGCCGCCATGACCGCCAAAGCCAAACCGATCACGCCGGAAGACGCGCTGGACCCGTCGCGCGCCCTCGTGCCTTCGGTTCAGCGGGTCAACGAGATACGTGTACAGCGCGGCTTCTGGCCCAAGGTCCGGCGCACGGCGGCCCGCATCCCGTTCGCGAAACAGGCGGTCAGCGTCTACTACTCCGCCCGCGATCCCGAGACGCCGATGGCGGCCAAGGGAATCATGATGGGCGGGCTG
>DASRWP010000076.1:0-10947 GCA_035654535.1 Brevundimonas sp. | reverse complement strand
GGACGCAGCATCCTGGGGTCAGCAGAGCTGATCAGGGCATTGCCCGGTCGCGTCGCTCAACGGCGGTCAGGCGACGGGGAGCCGCAGGGTCGCCTGGACTCCGTCGGGCAGCCAGTCTTTCTCAACCGTCGCGCCCGCCTGCTGCGACAGCTGGTGGATCAGCCGTGAGCCGAATCCTCGCCGCTGGGGCGGTGTTACGCGGGGACCGCCAGACTCCCGCCAGTGAAGGACGACGGCGCCCTTCTCCCTCACCCACCGGACCTCGACCCTGCCGCCCGGCTGGCTCAGCGCGCCGTGCTTGAAGGCGTTCGTCGCAAGCTCATGCACCACCATGCTGACGGGCTGGGCCTGATCGGCCCGCAACAGGACATCCGGGCCCCTGACGTCAAAATTTTCAGCCGGACAGAGGGCGACCAGTTCCTCGCAGACGATGTCCCGAAGCGAAGCGCCTTCCCACCGTCTCTCTGCAAGGCTGCCCTGGGCGCGGGCCAGGGCGCTGATCCGCCCGAAGAGTTTCGTCTTGTAGCTCTCGGTGTCCGGCGCCTCGGTCAGCTTCACGAGGGACTGCACCACCGCAAGGGCGTTGCGCGCCCGGTGGTCCACCTCCCGCATCAGCATGGTGCGGGCCTCTTCGCCGAGCTTCTCCTGAGAGATGTCGCGAACCTCGATGACGGTTCCGACCGTGCCGCCCGCGTCGTTGCGGACCGGGCTGGCCGTGAAGGCGACAGGGTAGAAATGACCGTCCTTGTGGACGAAGACTTCCTCTCCCTGCTGGCGATCGTTCTCCGGAAAGGCGCGGTCGATGGCGCATTCATGCAGCGGGAACGGCGACCCGTCCGGCCTCGTATGGTGGATCACATCGTGAAGGGGCCGACCGTCCATCTCGGTGAGGGTGAACCCTGTCAGCCGCTCCGCAGCGGCGTTGAGATAGATGCAGTGTTGTCGACCATCCATCAGGAAGATGGAGACGGTTGCGTTGTTCAACACCGCGTTCAGGCGCCGATCGGTTTCGACGAGCGTGGCTTCCGTCGCCCGCCGCCGCGCCAGCTCCACCCTCGCCGCCTCGTAGAGCCGGGCGTTGTCGATGGCGATCGCCGCCTGGGCTGCGATGCCGGAAATGACCCGCTCATCCCGCGCACTGAAGCGCGCCGGTTCAGCGTGTCCGAAGAAGAGCCCTCCCAGAACCTCCTGGGAGCGCGAGACAACGGGCACCGCGAGATAGCTTCGGACCGGCGGGTGGCCGGCCGGCATTCCGAAATGCGGGGCCATATGCCCGTACCTGGGATCCTTCGTAATATCGTCGGACCGCACGACGCCTTCGCCGTGAAACGTCGGTGCGAAAACCGGCGTGGCGCGTGGGTGCGGGTAGCCTGAAAAGCGCTCGGGAGCCGCGCCTGACAGCGCGTAGAGCAGCATCTGCTCTCCGTCCTCCGAAGGCACATTGTAGAAGAAGGCTCCGAACTCGGCGCCGGATAACTCAACGCCTGCGTCCACCACGGCGCGAACCAGATCGTTCAGATCGAGCTGCGAGGCGATGAGGGCGCCGGTTTCGTTGATGATCTGAAGAGCGCGGACTTCGCCGACAAGCGTGGGGTCTTCCTCGGGCGGGGGTTGCGTGTCGATGTCGGTCCCCAACGTGTCCCCCTGCGCCCCGCCGACCCCCGGCCTGAGGATAGCAAACGCGGACGCCACACACGTGTTCCCAGCGGATCACGTGACGTGCGCCGGAGCCCCGGGAAGGACCGCGGCGGGCCAGGACGTCCGTGCCCAAATCGGGCGCCGTGATCAACCTTGGCCCTAGGAACGGGCGCTCGCTGGATCGGTTGGGGGGTGGCGCAGTTGCGCCCAACCGGAGAAGTCAAATGAACGAGAACATCGTCGCCGTCGTGTTCAACAGCCACACCCAGGCCGAAGAAGCCGCGATGGAGCTGCGCCAGCAAGGCGTGAGCGATCAGTCCATCTCCATCGTCGCACAGGATGGCGGCTCCACGACCCAGACCGACGGGGCGGGTGAAGATGTCGCCGACAAGGCCGGCGACGCCGTCAAGGGCGCCTTGGGCGGCGGAGCGCTGGGCGCGGTTCTGGGTATCGCGGCGCTGGCGATCCCGGGCGTCGGGCCGCTCATCGGCGCGGGCGCGATCGCCGCTTCCGCAGCCGGCGGAGCCGCAGCGACAGGCGCGGCCATCGGCGCGGTGGGCGGCGGACTGGTCGGGCTGATGACGGACCACGGCGTGGACGAGCACGACGCCCGCTACTTCGAGCAGCATATCAACCATGGCGGCGTGTTCCTGTCGGTCGACACAAGCCAGTCCGGCGTGTCGCCTCTCGTGGTGCGTGACATCCTCGAGCGGAACGGCGGTCACCGCGCCGAGCGGAGCCAGGGCGCTTCCGGTCTGGGATCCTCGCCTTCGATGTAAGCCTGTCAGAACGCCCCCGGTGCGAACCGGGGGCGTTTCTCGTCCCTAGAACTTGCCGCGAACCTCAAGCGAATAGATCGGGCCGACCGTGCGGTCGCGGCGTTCGTAGAAGGAGACCGGGTCTGTGCGGCGGCCGGCGAAGCCGGTGCGGCGCAGATAGCTTTCGCCGTGGAAGGCGTTGCCGACGCCGGCCCGCACCGTCAGCCCGAAGACGTCCTTGTGCTCGATGAAGGCGTTGCCGTTGACCGGGAATTCGAAGCCGTGGGCGACCTCAGAGGGCCGGAAGGTCGGGGCAAAGCGTTGGTGGCTGGCGCTGAAGCCGTAGGCCCATGGCGTCTCGGGCACGTCATGGCGGAGCGCCAGGCTGACGAAGCGGCGCAGGTTGCCGGTGATCGGCCGGTCCTCGCCGGTGACCGGGTCCTCAAGGCTGGTCTCCTGGAACCAGACCCGGGTGTCGATCTTGACCCCGCGCCAGCCCATCGGATCCATGTTGACGGTGTTGCGCCATTCGACGCCGTAGCGGGTGGCGCTGTCGAGGTTGCCGACGGCCTGTCCGGTGGCGCCGATGGGGATGATGTCGATGATGTCGTCGATCTGGTGGGCGTAGATCCTGAGCGTCGAGCTGCCCCAGGCCCCGCGGCTGTGGTTGGCCTCGACCTCCGCCTCCCAGCTCTGGGGCGGAACCAGGTTGGGGTTTTCGTCCTCGCTGGTGTTGTTGCCCAGGTCGATCGAGGCGAGGAAATCGTTGAAGTTCAGTTGTCCGACCTTCCGCTGCAGGCGGAAATTGTACCGGGTCTCGGGTGACTGCTGCCACACCGCCGTCAGCTGGCCCTTGGGCCGCTGGAAGGTGCGGGTCAGGCCGCTGCCGCCGACCTGGCTGAGTTCGGAATATTCGGCGCCCGCAGCGATCTGGAACGAGAAGGTCGGGCTGAGCGGGCGGCCATAGCTGGCGATGGCCTCATAGCGCTTTTCCTCGACCCGGGCGGTCGCGCCGGGGAAGGGAACCTCGGCATAGGCGCCGGAGGGCTGAAGAACGAACAGCTCGCTCTCGCTGTCGAGCGAGTTGAACGCCGCCTCCACCGAGACCTGCCAGTCGGCGACGCCCTGTTTCCAGCGGTACTCGCCGCGCCCGATCCGCTCGGCCGCCTCGGACCGGCCGCTGATGCGGTCGCCGGTGTTGGCGCGGCCGTCGGCCCAGGTGGAGACGGCGTTGTTCTCGAAGTCGACGTCATTCAGCCGGTCCAGACCGATCAGTTTCAGCCGCCCGGCGCCGAGCGCGAACTCGTAGTCGCCGCCGACCTCGTAATCGAAGCCCTCCTGCTGGTTGTCGAAGTTGACCGTCCGGGCGACGCCTGTCGTCGGGATGCGACGGCTCTCCTCGTGATACTCGCCCTCCGCGCTGCGATAGGCCAGGCTGAGGTTGCCCACCGCGTCCCCCGGGCCGTCCAGCCGGAACCGCGCGGTCGCCCGCGGCTGGTTGTTGTCGCCGGTCCAGACGTCGTAGCGGCTCTCGCGCACGCTCCAGTCGGGGTTGTAGATGAAGGTGTCGCCGCCGGCGCCGCTGTGATTGACCTGGTTCTCCAGACCGAAAGTGTACTGGACCGGGCCGCGCTCGCCGCTGACCGAGACGTTGAAGCGTGTCCAGACCGGGTCCGTGAACCGGGCCCGATACTCGGGCGTCCAGGCGTATTGTCCGGTCAGCCCGCCGGCCTTCACGATGATGTTGGCCACCTGTCCGGAGAGGCCGGGGATGCGGAGGCCGGCCGCGTCGCGAACCTCGATCCGTTCGACGTTCGACGCGGGGATGCGCCGGAGCTGGGCGAGAATGTCGTCGCTCTTGTTCGAGGCCCGCTGGCCGTTGACCAGCACATTGCCCGTGGCCTCGCCGAGCCCCCGTTCGACCGCGTCGCTCCGGATCGAAAAACCCGGCACCTGATTGAGCATGTCCAGCGCGTTCGACGGCGCGAAGCGGGCGAAATCCGCCGGCGTGTAGGTTCTGACCTGGCCCTCCGTCGGGGCCTCGGCGGGCGCGGCCGTCTGGGCCTGTGCGGCGGAAGACAGCCCGACCGCCGCAAGAATGGCGAGACTGGAAGCGGCGCAGAGCCGACGGCCCGCGTGGGAGGAAGACCGGGGGGCACGGATCATGGAACGCCTCTACAGGGTGAAAGCCGGACCCCCCCACCGGTGGCGTCCTTGGCTACGCTGCCGCCCCGGTGGCCCCGCCTCCAGTTACATTCCGGACAGGTGCATTAATTCTGCGACAGGTGTTGTCACACTACCGCCACATGGCGGAAGCCGCGGCATGTCGCGACCGTCGCGGTCAGCCCCGCGCCCGACTCAGCCCCGCAGGCCGGGAGACAGTCAGTCCCAGCGGGTGGAAACGCCGCCGCCCTCGTCCCACTCGCCGCCGGCGTCGAGCGCGTCGTCGAAGTCCAGGAGCCGGTCGAGCAGCAGGCCGGCCACGACGCCGATCGCCGCGACCCCGACAAGGGTGATCACGCTGGCGACCCCGACCTTTTCGTTGCGGGTCAGGCGGCGGCGTCCCGACGGATCGACGATCCGGTCGCGGGCGCGCCTGAGCCGGGTGGCCGGGCGCGCCATCAGGCCGCCAGCCTTGCGTTCTTCTTCACCTTGGCCATGGCCCGGTCGCGCTTAAGCCGCGACAGGTGGTCGATGAAGAGCACGCCGTTCAGGTGGTCCATCTCGTGCTGGATGCAGACCGCGTACAGGCCGTCGCACTCCTCCTCGACCGGCTGGCCCTCATAGTTGAGGTAGCGGACGCGGCAGCGGGCGGGGCGTTCGACCGAGTCGAAATACTCGGGGATGGACAGGCAGCCTTCCTCGTAGGGAATGGTCTCGTCCGAGGCCCACAGGATTTCGGGATTAATGAAATAGCGCGGATTGCGGCGTTCGGCCTCCCACGTCGCGCGGTCTTCGTCGGACATCGCGGCCGGATCGTCGTCGCAGGCGGCGCCGCCCTTGTCCGCCAGGTCCATGACGATGATGCGGCGCGTGTCGCCGATCTGCACGGCGGCCAGACCGATGCCCGGCGCGGCGTACATCGTCTCCAGCATGTCATCCATGAGGGTGCGAAGCTCGTCGGTGACGGCCCCCTCGACGGGTGTGGAAACCTGCTTCAGCACCGCGAGGTCGGCGGCGTTGTCGATGGTGAGGATGCGTCTGACGGCCATGCCCGCGAGGTAGGCGCGACAGGCCCAAAGGTCAAGAATCTCCCGGCGCGGCGCTGGGTTATCCGGCGACCCCGGGCAGCGACCGGGGTTTCCGGTTCTCGTCGATGGCGACATAGGTGAAGACGCCCTCGGTCACCCGTACCGAGGCCGCCTGGGCGTGGTTGCGGGGCCGTTTCCACGCCTCGACATGCACCCGGACCGAGGTCCGGCCGGTCTTCAGCACGCGCGCGTAGATCGACACCTCGTCGCCGACCGAGACCGGCTGATGAAAGACCATGCCGTCCAGCGCGATGGTCACGCACCGCCCCTGCGCCAGCTCGAACGCCGGCGTCGCCCCCGCCAGATCCATATGCGCAAGCAGCCAGCCGCCGAAGATGTCGCCCTCGGGGTTGGTGTCCGCCGGCATGGCCACGACCCGCCCGGCCGGCTGGCCTGTGGGGAGCGTCGGGGCGGCGGGATCGGGGGCGGCGTCGCTCACGCGGTCAGCTCCGGAATGACGAGAAGTGGCGCACCCGAGAGGATTCGAACCTCTGACCCCTGCCTTCGGAGGGCAGTACTCTATCCAGCTGAGCTACGGGTGCGTCTGTCGGCGAAACGCCGGACGAAGGGCCTTACAGCAGGAGCGCGCCGCTCTCAATCCCGAATGAGCGCCGCGCCGCCCGGCCCGCCCGGCGAATTACACGGTTCCGGCGCGCGGCCGCTTGATCTAGCGTGCGGCGCTTCGCCGATGGAGGTTCCGATGCGCGCCCTGCTGTTTGGATTGCTGATGCTGGTCGCGGCCTGCGCCACCCGGCCGGCCCCCGCGCCCGATGCGAGCGGCGACAGCCTCGACGCCATCGCGCGCGACTATGTCGCCCTGATCCTCGAGATCGGCGAGCGCGAGCCCGGCTATGTCGACGCCTACTATGGTCCTCCGGCGTGGCAGGAGGCGGCCAAGGCCAGTCCACGCACCGTGCCGCAGCTGATCCAGGGCGCGGCCAGCCTGACAAACCGGCTGGAAGCGGTTTCGACCGCCGGAGCCGAGCGCGAGGTGGTGCAGCGGCGCAAATATCTGCTGGCCCATGTGTCGGCCGCCGCCGCGCGCCTGCGGATGCTTTCGGGCGAGAAGATGAGCTTCGCCGATGAAGCCGAGGCGCTGTTCGGCGTCCGGCCCGAACTGCGGCCGCTGACCGACTACGATCCGGTCCTCGCCGAGATCGGCGCCCTGTTGCCGGGCCCGGGCTCGCTGACCGACCGGTTCACGGCCTTCAAGTCGCAGTATGTGATCCCTCGCGACCGGCTGCAGCCGGTGTTCGACGCCGCCATCGCCGAGTGCCGGGCCCGCACCGTCCGCCGGATCGGCCTGCCCGCCGATGAGGCCTTCACCCTGGCCTTCGTCAGCGACAAGCCCTGGTCCGGCTACAACTATTATCAGGGCGGCTCGAAATCGAAGATCGAGATCAACGCCGACCTGCCGATCTATACCGAGCGGGCGATCGATCTGGGCTGCCACGAGGGCTATCCGGGGCACCACGTCTATAACGCCCTGCTGGAGAAGACCTTCGTGACCGACCGCGGCTGGGTCGAGATGAGCGTCTATCCGCTGTACTCGCCGATGAGCTTCGTGGCCGAGGGCAGCGCCAACTACGGCATCGACCTGGCCTTCCCCGGCGACGAGGGCACGGCGTTCGAGCGGGCGGTGCTGTTCCCGCTGGCCGGGCTGGACCCCTCGACCGCGGATCGCAAGGCCCAGCTGGGCCGTCTGACCCGGCGGCTCGCGCGGGCGGAATACACCATCGCCGACAGCTATCTGGCGGGCCGGATCGGGCGCGAGGAGGCGCTGGCCCTGCTGGGGAAATACACGCTGGCGGAGCCGGCCCGGGCGGCCCAGCGGCTGCGCTTCATCGACACCTACCGCAGCTACATCATCAACTACGGCCTCGGCCGCGATGTGGTGCAGGCCTGGGTCGAGCGGCAGGGCCCGGACCGCTGGGACGCGATGGAGACGCTGCTGGCGAGCCAGATCCTGCCGGGGGATCTGGTGGAGGGAGGCAGCAGGCAGCAGGCAGCAGGCAGCAGGCAGCAGGCAGCAGGCAGCAGGCAGCAGGCAGCAGGCAGCAGGCAAGATGACGTGGGCTTACGTCGGGCGACAAGCAGGAATTCAGGCTGATCCTGCTGCCTGCTGCCTCCTGCCTGCTGCCTGTCTCTTCACTGCGCCAGCATCCCCCCGTCGATCTTGAATTCGGCGCCGGTGACGAATTTGCTCTCGTCGGAGGCGAGGTAGAGGACGCAATACGCCACGTCGTCCGGCTCGCCGATCCGCTTCAGCGGTATGCCGCGGGACAGGCGTTCGTGGGCCTTGGCTTCGTCGCCGCCCGCCATGGCGATGAAGGGGTCGAGGATCGGCGTCTTGATGAAGACCGGGTGGACCGAGTTGCAGCGAACGTTCCAGTCGCCCTTGGCGGCCTCAAGCGCCACCGTCTTGGTGTACATCCAGACCGCGGCCTTGGTGGCGTTGTAGGCGCCCATGCCCGGCGCAGCGGCCAGCCCGGCGACCGAGCTGATGTTGACGATCGAGCCGGCGCCCGATGCGCGCAGATGCGGCATGGCGTGCTTGCAGCCGAACATTACGCTCTCGACGTTCACCGCCTGGACCCGGCGCCAGTTCTCCAGCGTGTCCTGCTCGGACCACAGAAGGTCGCCGCCGATGCCGGCGTTGTTCACCAGAATCGAAAGCCCGCCCATGTCCGTGACGGCCCGCTCGATCACCGAGACCCACCCGGCCTCGTCCGTGACGTCGTGGCCGTAGGCGACGGCGGCGCCGGGCAGCTCCGCATTGATCGCCGCCGCCAGCGCTTCCGCACCCGTGGCATTCAAATCAGTGACCGCGACCTTCGAGCCTTCCCGCGCCAGCATCCACGCCATGGCCTCGCCCAGACCGCCGGCGGCTCCGGTGATCAGGGCCTGTTTGCCGGCGACGCGTCCCGGGCGGGCCATCAACGGCCGCCCATCGCGGCGGCGGCTTCGTCGATGAAGCGGGCGAGATCGACGTCCTTCGCCGTGACCCCATCCGCGTCATGGGTGGTCAGCAGCACCTCGACCCGATTGTAGACATTGGACCATTCCGGATGGTGATCGGCCTTGTCGGCATAGAGGGCGACACGGGTCATGAATCCGAAGGCGGCGTTGAAGTCGGCGAAGGTCAGGCGCCGTTCGATCGCCGGGCGATCACCCCCGTGCTCGCGCCACGACGGCAGGCCCTTCAGGGCTTCCGCAACGTCAATCCGATCCGCCATGTCCGTCCTCCGTCGGTCCGGCGTATCGCGCGGGGCGGGCGCAGACAAGCGGTCCGCCTCGAGACTGACCGGTTCATCACAACGGACACAACGGAAGAGCCACAACGAACGCGACGGGACCGCGCTGAGGGCGCCGCAGGCGTCAATCCTGAGCCAGATCGGAGAGGCGCTGCGCGCGGAGCCGGGCGCCGAACCCGTCGTGTCCTCTGTGTCTTTCCTTCCGTTGTGCCCGTTGTGACGAACCTTTGCCGGCCCCGCTCGGGAACGCGGAACACACGGCGAAGCTTGGGCGTTAACGAGCGTCGCTGTTGGGCTGGAGGGTGTCATGGACAATATGTGGATCGCGTCGCTCGACGCCGCCGACCGGAAGCGGATCGAACCGCATCTGCACGAGCGCCCGTTCTCACAGGGCCAGATGCTGTACGACGCCGGGCAGTCGGTGGACGAGGTCTGGTTTCCGATGAGCGGCGTGGTCTCGCTGATGACCGTGCTGGAGGGCGACCGGATGGTCGAGACCGCCGCCATCGGGCGCGAGGGTCTGGTGGGCGTGACCTGCGGCCCGCTCAACGCGCGGGCGGCCAGCCGGGCCATCGCGCAGGTCGAGGGCGTTTCGGCCTGCTGTCCCGCCGACGTCTTCGCCGACGCCCTGTCGAAGAGCGAGCGCATGCGCACCGCCCTGGCCAAGTTCACCGAGGCCCTGTTCGCCCAGGTGCAGCAGGCGGCGGCCTGCAACGCCCAGCACCGGCTCGACGAACGGCTGGCCCGCTGGCTGCTGACCATCCACGACCGGGCCGACGGGGAGCGCTTCAGCCTGACCCAGGCTGACATCGCCGTGATGCTGGGTGTTCGCCGCGCCACCGTGTCGGAGGTCGGGTCCGAGCTGGAGTCCCGGGGCTTGATCCGCCGCGGGCGGGGCTGGGTCGAGGTGACGGACCGCCCCGGGCTCGAGGAGGCCGCCTGCGGCTGCTACGGCTCGATGCGCGGCGTGCTCAGGGACCTGGGCCTGCCCCGGCCGAAGGCGGCGGGCACGGCCTGACCGGCGCTGCTCCGCGACGACGCGGCCCGGTGACGACGGCGCGGGGCTGCGCTAGACCGCCAGCATGACCAGCCCGGCCGCCGACGGCGATCCAGCCGCCAAGACTTCCTCGTTCGGCTTTCGCGACGTCGAGGCGACGGAGAAGGTGCGGCTGGTGCGCGGCGTGTTCGACAGCGTGGCGTCGAACTACGACCTGATGAACGACCTGATGAGCGGCGGCGTCCACCGGTTGTGGAAGGACGCGGCCGCCGCGAAGCTGAACCCCCGCCCGGGCGAGACCATCCTCGACGTGGCGGGCGGAACCGGGGACATGGCGCGCCGCTATGCGAAGATGGCGCGGGCGGCGCAGCAGCGGCGCGGCGGGTCCGACGCCTCGGTGATCGTGCTCGACTACAACTCGGAAATGATCATGGCCGGGGTCGGCAAGGGCGGCGAGCCGGAGATGCAGTGGAGCGTCGGCGACGCCATGGCCCTGCCGCTGCCCGACGCCTCGGTCGACGCCTATTCGATCAGCTTCGGCATCCGCAACGTGGCCGACATTCCGCAGGCGCTGGCGGAGGCGCGGCGGGTGTTGAAACCCGGCGGCCGGTTCCTGTGCCTGGAGTTTTCACGCCCGACCGCCTCGGCGATGCGCAAGGCCTATGACGCCTGGTCGTTCCACGCCATCCCGCGCATCGGCGGCTGGGTCGCGGGCGATCGCGACAGCTATCAGTATCTGGTCGAGAGCATCCGGCGCTTCCCCGACCAGCAGGCCTTCAAGGCGATGATCGAGACCGCGGGCTTCAGCCGGGTGGCCGTCACCAACCTGTCGGGCGGGGTGGCGGCCATTCATTTCGGGTGGGCGATCTGACCCGCCGCATCGATCCCGCGACCCCGCCGCCCCCGCCGCCCACGGTTCCGGTGCGCCGGCCGCTGGAAGCATGGCTGCGGCTGATCAGCTGGGGCTGGGTGCTGGTGCGCCACGACGCGCTGGTCCCGCGCGAGATCACCCACCTGCTGCCGGTCTGGGTGCGCTGGATCGCCCATCT
>DASRWP010000075.1:0-1621 GCA_035654535.1 Brevundimonas sp. | reverse complement strand
GTCGGCCTTGGGAGCCTCGCCTTGCGGCGTGTCGTTCGACATGTGTGGCGCATCGGTCATGGCGCCAGCATAAGCCCGTCTGGCGGGCGTTTCGACCCTTCACATCTTGGCGCGACGATCTGGACAGGAGGGGGGCGCTCGTGTATCAGCCCGCTTTCATCCGCGGACCCTGTCTGTCGGACCGAGATTTATTTGTCTGCCCGTCTCCCTTTCGAGGTGCGCGGCGGGCGGCCAAAGGAGAGTTCAACCTGGTACAGATTTTCGTTCGCGATAATAACGTCGATCAAGCACTGAAGGCCCTCAAGAAGAAGATGCAGCGCGAAGGCAGCTTCCGCGAGATGAAGCGCCACGTGCACTACGAGAAGCCCTCGGAGAAGCGCGCCCGCCAGAAGGCTGAGGCTGTCCGCCGCGCCCGCAAGCTGGCCCGCAAGCGCATGCAGCGCGAAGGCCTGCTGCCGCCGCCGAAGCCTCGCGTTCCCGGCACCGGTCCGGCCCGCGGCTGATCCATCGCCGAACCAGAATTATAATGGCCGCTCCGGATCGCCGGAGCGGCCATTTTCTTGTGCGCGGGCGCTTCGGCTAGCCCCCGCCGCCCCGGATCGCCCCTGCGAACGCCTTCCAGCTCAGCTTGACGTCCGACAACGCGCCTGCGCGGAAGGCGCGGCCTGCGATCCAGACCATCAGCAGGGCGAAGGCGAACATGCCCGCCATTGCGCCCAGCACCTCGATCAGCGGCGGATCGCTGGGCAGTCGCGCCATCATCAGGAACGGCGTGAAGAAGGGCACCCATGACAGTATCTGCACGACCGGGGCGTCGGGCGTGCGGATGGCCATCTGCATGGTAATCATCGGGATGATCAGGACCATCATGATCGGGCCCATCAACGTCTGCGCGTCCCGCGGCGTCTCGCAGAAGGCGCCGATGGCTGCAAACAGGACGGCGTACATCAGGTAGCCGCCCACCATGAAGGCTACGAACCACCACAGCAGCCCGCCGCCCAGCAGGATTTCACCCACCGAACCGAGGTGCTGGGGTGCAAAGCCGATCATCCCGGCTGCGCCCATCAGGCCCCAGGCGGCCAGCACTGTCAGGGTGAGCAGGGCGACGCCGAACACCTTGCCGGCCAGAATTTCGGTCGCCGAGGCCGAGGACAGCAGCACCTCGAGGATCTTGTTCGACTTCTCTTCCATCACGCTGTTCAGGAGGATGGATGCACCGGTGATGATCAACGACCACAGCAGGAAGCCGCCTCCGAGGCCGAGGACCATGGGCAGACGGTCCTTCCAGGACACCTCCCCGCCATCGGCGGCCTTGGGCGAGAACATCGCTACGTCCGGGCGAAATCTTTCGGCAGTCTCGACCACCGCGGGATCGATACCGGCGGCGCTGAACACCGTCTGGCGGTTAGCGGCGACCAGGGCGTCGCGAACGAAGTCCTCGACCGTGTCGTCCGTCGTCCGGGCCGACCACACGCGGGCTGAGGGCTGGCCCTCCCTTCGGTCGAGAAAGACGATGGCGTCGAGCCGCTCGTCCTTCGGCGTCTCCTCTGACAGAAGACGACGCGCTATGGCGTCCCGGGCGGAGCCGGGAGCGGTCGCTGTGATCTCAGCCGGCGTCTGG
>DASRWP010000074.1:0-3377 GCA_035654535.1 Brevundimonas sp. | reverse complement strand
TCGAACTGGCCGCCCTCGAGTGCGATCACAGAGGCCTCGCAGGTGTACTCCGCCAGGATTGCCTCGGCCTCGGCGACTGCGTTCGAACCGACGCTTCCGGACAACGGGTTCACCAGCATCACGACGCGACCCATGGGCGCGTGAGGGCTCAGCGCGCGAGCCGGAGCTGCCGCGTCCTCGGGCGCGGTCGCCTCGTCGGCGATCGGGGTCAGGGTTTCACTCATGCCGCCCGAACGTACCGCCGGGATCGATGTTCCGGCCATCGGCAAGCTTCGCCATAAATCTGACTCCGAGGGCGCGTCAGGTCACTGTGGGGAACCGGCGCTGTTATATAGCGTTTGTCACCCCAGGGGCGAACCCGAGGGATGAAGGACTAACCTATGAAAAAGGCAATTATCGCGATCGCCAGCGCCGGCCTGCTGGCGAGCGCCTGCGCCACCGACCCGTACGGCGGCACCAATGAGACGGTTCGCCAGGGCGCTGTCGGCGCCGGCCTCGGCGCTGTCGCCGGCGCCATCATTGGCAACAATGTGGGTGGCGGCAACGCAGCGCGCGGCGCAGCCATCGGTGCAGTCGTCGGCGGCGCCGCCGGAGCCGTCCGCGGCTCGGAGCAAGACCGCCGCAACCAGCAGCGCTACCGCGACAGCGCCGGCCGGTACTACTACTGCTACGACGGCCGCCAGTCCGAGTGCTACTGGGAAAACGGTCAACGCCGCTACTAGGCGCTGACTCGCTGAGTTAGAGAGATAAGGGGCGGTTCGTTACGGCGGACCGCCCTTTTCACGGGTGATGGAGGGACGGATATGAAGCGGCAGATCATGCTTCTCGGAGTGGCCGCTGCGGTGGTTGTTTCGGGCTGTTCCACGACCGGATTCCGGAACCGGAGCGACCTGGTGGCGGAGCCGTCGGCGTGCGTTTCGAAACGGTTCGAAGTCTATTTCGCCGACAGCGAGGCGGGGCTGACCGCGCCGGCGCGTCAGGCCATCGCCATGACGGCGACGCAGCTGCAGGGCTGCGACATCCGCAAGGTGCAGGTGGTCGGCCTCGCGGACGCGCGCGGCGGAGCCGAAGCCAATCTGAGCCTGTCGCAGCGGCGGGCGCTGGCGGTGGCGGAGGCGCTCACCGCCGCCGGCTGGCCCTCGCCAGTGTTCGAGGTGGGCGCGGCCGGCGACGTCGGCGCCGAAGCGGGCGGGGGCGTCAATGAGCCGATGCGGCGGCGCACCGAGGTGCTGATCGACGCTGCGCCCCGCAACTGAACGGCCTGAGACGACGCGCCGCTGCGCCGGACAGTGACGCGGAGGGGCCGCGACGGCTAAGGTGAGCCCGACGTCTGCCGGAGGCCGCGTGGCGCCTGTCGTTCGATTTCTGATTCTTGCGGTCCTCTGGCTCGCGCCCGGCCTTCCGGCCGCGGCGGTTCCGACGGCTGTGGGCGGCGGCCCCGGCCCGTCTCGCACGGCGCGGATCGAGGCCGAGCTGGTTCCGATGTCAGCCTGGGCGGCGCCCGGCTCGACCGCCGTGGTGGCAGTGCGGCAGGCGATCCAGCCGGGCTGGCACACCTACTGGCGCAACCCGGGCGACTCGGGCGGGGCGACCGAACTGACGTGGACGGCGCCTGCGGGCGTGAAGCCGGGCGAGATCATCTGGCCGCTGCCCGAGCGGCAGCGCCTGTCGGGCCTGATGAACTACGGCTACTCCGGCGAGGTCTGGCTGCCCGTGCCGCTGGAGATCCCGGCGGATGCGCGGCCGGGAACCACCTTGCGCCTGACGGTGAGAGCGCTGTTCCTCGTCTGCAGCGCCGAGATGTGCGTGCCCGATGAGCTCACTCTCAGCCTCGACCTGCCAGTCCGCGAGGGCGCCGCGCCGCTCACCCCCCGTCATGGGCCCGCGATCGAGGCGGTGCTGGAGCGCGCGCCGCGGCCCGCAGGGATCGAGGCGCGGATGCAGGCGGCGGATGGCGTGCTGAGCCTGTCCGCCAGCGGCGGTCCGCTGACTGGCCGCGATCCGGGCCCCAGCTACTTATTCCCCTTCACCGGCGGCGTCATCGATCACGCCGCCGTCCAGACCGGGGAGTGGGGGCCGAACGGCCTGACCCTGAAGCTGACGCCCGGCGGCGCGACGCGGGCTGCCGGCGTGACGGGGGCGGTCGCGGGCGTGCTGGAGACGGCCCACGGGGCGTTCGAGATCAGCGCCTCGCCCGGACCGCCGCTGCCCGGGACAAGCGGCTCGGGTCTCCTCGCCGGCGCGGCGGAGGGAGCGGCGGCCCTGTCCGATCAGCCGGCTGTCGGGGCGATCGTGTTCGCACAGGCCCTGCTGCTGGCGTTGGCGGGCGGACTGATCCTGAACCTGATGCCGTGCGTCTTCCCGATCCTCGCGATGAAGGCGGCGGCTCTGACGGCTTCGGCGCACGATCCCGGCCATGCGCGGCGCGACGGGCTGGCGTTTCTGGCTGGAGTGTTGGCGACCTTCCTGCTGCTCGCCGGCGCGTTGCTGGCGCTGCGGGCGGCGGGGCAGTCGGTCGGCTGGGGCTTCCAGCTGCAGTCGCCGACGGTGACGGCGGCGCTGGCGCTGCTGATGCTGGCCGTGGCCCTGAACCTGTCGGGCGTGTTTCACGTCGGCGCCGGTCTGCAGGGCGCCGGGTCGGGACCGCTCGCCCGGCTTACGGGCGGGGTCGGGGCCTTCTTCACCGGCGCGCTGGCGGTGGTCGTCGCCGCCCCCTGCACCGCGCCGTTCATGGCCTTCGCCCTCGGCGCAGCCCTGCTGATGCCGTGGCCGATGGCGCTGGCGGTGTTCCTGATGCTGGGGCTGGGGCTGGCCCTGCCGTTCGTGCTGGTCAGCCTGTCCCCGCGCCTGTTGTCGAGGTTGCCGCGCCCCGGACCATGGATGGAGCGGCTTAAGGGGCTGCTCGCCTTCCCCATGTATGCCACGGCCCTTTGGCTGGCGTGGGTATTCAGCCGCCAGACCGGAGCCGAGGCGCTGGGCCTGCTGTTCGTGGCCGGCGTGCTGCTGGCTCTCGGCCTCTGGCTGGTGGGGAGCGGACAGGCGGACCGGTTGCAGGGGCGTCGCGGAGTCGTCTCCAGGGCGGCCGGGCTGGCGGTGCTGATCGCTGCGGCCGCTTCTCTCGTGATTGCGGCCCGGCTCCCCGCGCAGGATGCGGGACCGGCTGCGGCTCCGCAGGGTTCTGGCCCGACGAGCACGCCGTGGTCGCAGGCGGCGGTGCAGGCGGCGGTGACGGAAGGGCGGCCGGTGCTCGTCAACTTCACCGCCGACTGGTGCGTGACCTGCAAGATCAACGAGCGGACCTCGCTCGGCTCGCCCCGCGTGGCGGCGGCGCTGGAGGAGGCGGGGGCGATCTATCTGGTCGGGGACTGGACCCGCCG
>DASRWP010000073.1:0-2538 GCA_035654535.1 Brevundimonas sp. | reverse complement strand
GCCCACCGCAAGGCCGGCCGGAACATCAAGGACATCGCCGCCGAGCTGGGCAAGAAGCGCTGAGCTCAGCGCAGGCTGCGGAAGGTGATCGAATAACGCAGCTGGTCGCCCGGCGCGATGCTGTGCTGCCAATCTTGGCGGGCCGGGCCGTCCAGCACGTAGATCGAGCGCGGCGCCAGCGGCAGGGCCGCGCGGGTCCAGCCGAAGCCTTCGCGTTGGCGCAGCCGCAAGGTCGCCGGCGCGCCAAGGGACAGACCTACGACCTTGTCGAATTCCGGCCGGTCGCGGTGCCAGCCGATTCCGGCCCCCGGCGCGTATTCTGTGACCATGGCGTGTTCGAGGGCGGCGATCGCCAGGTCCGCGAACCGGGCGGCCGCGCGCCGGGCTGGTTCAAGGAAGGCGGGCAACGGCTCGGCTTCCGCGAGTCGCGACGCCGAGAAGTCGTACCGCGAGCCGTATGAGACGATCCGGCGGTTGCCCTTGAAGCCGTGGAAATCGAAGGCCTCGAACGGCAGCTCGGAGAAGGCCTCGACCAACCGGGCGGCTTCCTCCGCCGTCACGGCCTCGTCTGCATAGCGCAGGCCCTCCGGCAGGGCCGGCGGCAAATCGAAAAGGCCGGGCTGCTGACGCGTCATGCGTATGTAACGCGCAGGACCGGCCCTGGTGCGAGCGGCGGGGGTCGAACCCGCATGACCGAAGTCGAGGGATTTTAAGTCCCTTGCGTCTACCAGTTTCGCCACGCTCGCGGCCGCGCTGGAATATCAGCGCGCCGAGGCTTCGGCCATGCCGTCAGTATCCGGCGCCGACGGCTGCTGCGGCGCCGATCAGGACCAGCCATCCGATGCAGCCCAGCAGCCCGATTCCCGAGCAGATGGAACCGGCGATGGCCATGCCCTTGCCGAATGGACGCTTCATAGCGACGAGCCCGAGCACGAGGCCCGTGGGCGCCAGCACCCACGAGACCAGACCGACGAACGGGATCCAGACGAACAGGATCGAGAGGATGCCGAGGATCAGCGATGCCGCCGCCATGCCGGTGCCATCCACCTGCACATAGGTTGGCTGGTTGACGTTGTTTTCGCTCATCGCTTCCCCCGCTGGCTGATCCAGAGTCCTGCCAGCGTGGGGAGGGCGGAGCCGGCGGTCAAGCTGCAACCGTCAGTTGGCAGGCGCGGTCGCAGGCCGCCCCGCCCGGAAATCGACGTCCGAGTTCGCCAGCAGCCACAGCAAGGCGGCCCATGCGGCCACGTTCTGGTCCATGGCTTTCGGGTCGATCCGGTCCAGCACGTCGTCGGCGGTGTGGTGGGTGTCGAAATAATCCGTGCCGTCCTGATTCAGCCGGAACGCCGGAACCCCTGCAGCTACGGTGGGGCCGGTGTCGGGCCCGCCCCCGGTGGCCGGCGCGGGGTCGAAGAGCACCCCAAGCGGGGTCAGCACGGCCTGGGCCGCGCGACGGAACGGCGTATCGGCCGCGCCCGCGGGCAGGTTCAGGCTGTAGATCGGCCCGGCTCCGAAGTCGCTTTCGCTGACGGCCACGTGGTTGGACATCTGGTCGGCGCGG
This sequence comes from Brevundimonas sp., assembly GCA_035654535.1. Taxonomy (GTDB): domain Bacteria; phylum Pseudomonadota; class Alphaproteobacteria; order Caulobacterales; family Caulobacteraceae; genus Brevundimonas. The sequence continues at coordinate 977 of DASRWP010000073.1, read as the reverse complement.
CTGGAGGCGTAGAAGCGGGCCCCGGCCAGACCCTGCGAAGGCGGCGGCTGGCTGACCTCCTCCGAACCCCACCAGACGACCCGGATGGTCCGGCGAGGCCGGCGAGGCATGTCCTCGATCAGCTTCAGGGCCGCAGCGGTAATGGCCACGCCCGCGCCGTCGTCGATGGCCCCCGTGCCGAGATCCCAGCTGTCGAGGTGGCCGCCGATGACGATCACCTCGTCCGCAGCGCTTGAGCCGCGGACTTCCCCGATCACGTTTTGACTTTTGCTGTCGGCGGTGAAGCCGGCGCTGGAGAACAGCCGCATGCGGACCGGCTGGTCGGTCAGCCTCACCATGCGGCGCAGCTGGTCAGCGTCCGGCGGACTCATGGCGAAGGCGGGAACCGTTCCCTCCCCCACCCGGGTCGCGCCGGTGTGGGCGAAACGGTGGTCGTGGGTGCCGAGCGATCGCAAGACATAAGCGACGGCTCCGCGCTTAGCGGCTTCGGTCGGGCCGGCGCCGCGGATCGGCGAGGTCGCGCCGTACCCGCGTCCGTCCTGCGCCTGCACCGTGTCCTGCAGCACCACCACGATCTTGCCGGTCAGGGAACCTTCCGGCTGATCCAGCAGCTGCTGGTAGGTCTCGAAGATCGCCGCCTCGCCCTCGATTCCTTCCGCCGGGGTGGCGATTGAGCCGCCGAGGGCGACCACGCTGAGCGGCTGCGGGAACGGCGACAGTATCTCCACGCGGGCGTCGCCCCGGGTCCAGAGGGCCAGGGGGAACTCCTCGATCGAGACGTTATCGAAGCCCATCTCGCGGAACTTCGCCGCGCCCCAGCGGGCGGAGGCCTGCTCCGACGTCGATCCGGCGAGGCGCGGTCCGAACCGCGTCGTCAGCTCCGAGACCAGATCGTAGGCGACATTGGACTGAAGGGCCCGGTCCCTCAGCTGCTCCGCCTCCCGAATGGTCCTCTGGTCCTGGGCGACCGCCGGCGA
>DASRWP010000072.1:0-1609 GCA_035654535.1 Brevundimonas sp. | reverse complement strand
TGTTGGACAGGGCCACGTCGATCTCCATCGGCTGTCCCTTGTCGCGGATCAGGTTCAACGCCGTCTCACGCTCGGGATTGTCGAGGTTGATGGTAGGCGGCGCGACCTGATCGCGGATCGCGAGAATGCAGTAGATGGCCTCGATGGCGCCGGCCGCGCCCAAAAGGTGCCCTGTCATCGACTTGGTCGAGCTGAGCGCCACGTTCGGCGCGTGGCCGCCCATCAGCCGCTCGATCGCGCCCGCCTCAATCCAGTCCGCCATCGTCGAGGTGCCGTGAGCGTTGACGTAGTCGATATCGGACACCTCGATGCCCGCCCGCTTCACCGCCATCTGCATGGCGCGATAGCCGCCGTCCCCGTCCTCGGCCGGCGCGGTGATGTGGTAAGCGTCGCCGCTCAGACCGTAGCCGATGACTTCGGCGTAAATTTTAGCCCCACGCGCCTTCGCGTGCTCGTACTCTTCCAGCACCACGATCCCCGCGCCCTCGCCCATGACGAAGCCAGAATGGTCCCGATCCCACGGCCGCGAGGCCTTTTCGGGCGTGTCGTTATAGGCCGTGCACAGGGCCTTGCACGCCAGAAACCCGGCGATGCCGATGGGCACGATCGAGCTCTCTGCCCCGCCAGCGACCATGACGTCGGCGTCGTCCAGCATGATCATGCGCGCCGCGTCGCCGATGGCGTGAGCGCCCGTCGCGCAGGCGGTGACGACCGAATGATTCGGGCCCTTCAGGCCGTGGCGGATCGAGATCTGGCCGCTGGTCAGGTTGATCAGGGCGGACGGGATGAAGAACGGGCTGACGCGGCGGGGGCCCTGTTCCTTCAGGATGATGGCGGTGTCCGCGATTGGGCCGAGGCCTCCGATGCCGGAGCCGACCATGACGCCGGTGCGCTGGCGCTGTTCCTCGGTCTCCGGCTTCCAGCTGGCGTCGGCCAACGCTTCGTCGGCGGCGGCGATGGCGTAGACGATGAAGTCATCGACCCGTTTGCGGTCCTTGGGCGACATGACCTTTTCGTGGTCGAACACGCCGGGTTGGCCCGGAGCGCCTCCGCCTCGTCCATCGACGGACGGAATCTCTCCCGCGATGGTGCAGGCGTAGCCCTCGGTGTCGAAGCAGGTGATCGGACCGATGCCGGACCGGCCCTTGAGGATGCCCCTCCAGTTGTGCTCGACCCCCCAACCGAGGGGGGTAAGCAGACCGAGGCCGGTGACGACGACACGGCGCATGAACGCTCCTCGCTACAGAATCCTGACCATGAAACAGTAATGGCCGCCGGGCGGCCCCGCTAGGGGCGCGCCGCGGCGGCCATCAATGCCGTCCGAAAGGGTCGGCGATCAGCCGGCCAGCTTCTCGTCGATGAACTTCACGGCGTCGCCCACGGTCTGGATGTGTTCCGCGGCGTCGTCCGGGATCTCGATGTCGAATTCTTCCTCGAAGGCCATAACCAGCTCGACGTTGTCGAGCGAGTCGGCGCCCAGGTCGTCGATGAAGCTGGCCTTTTCAACGACCTTTTCCGGATCGGCGTCCAGGTGGTCGATGACGATCTTGCGGACGCGTTCCAGGGTGTCGGACATGTGTGTCTCTGCTCGTTGGGCCGCCGGAGCGGC
>DASRWP010000071.1:0-11151 GCA_035654535.1 Brevundimonas sp. | reverse complement strand
GACTGATCGCAGGATCGCCACTCCGGGCAGTGCGCGACTCACAGTGCGCTGCTCGCGCACTGCCCGGAGTGGCGATCCTGCGATCAGTCTCGGCCGGTCGTCAGCGAACTCCTCGAACAGGCCGTGCATGACGGGCTCGATGGCGGCGAAGACGTCCTCCTGGGTGACGAAGCTCATCTCGACGTCGAGCTGGTAGAATTCCAGCGAGCGGTCGGCGCGCAGGTCTTCGTCGCGGAAGCAGGGCGCAATCTGGAAATAGCGGTCGAAGCCCGAGACCATGAGCAGCTGCTTGAACTGCTGCGGGGCCTGCGGCAGGGCGTAGAACTTGCCCGGATGCAGGCGCGACGGCACGAGGAAGTCGCGCGCCCCTTCGGGGCTGGAGGCGGTCAGGATCGGCGTCTGGTACTCGAGGAACCCCTGCCCGACCATGCGCTGGCGGATCGAGGAGATCACGCGCGAGCGCAGGACGATGTTCCTGTGCAGGGTCTCGCGGCGCAAATCGAGGTAGCGGTGTTTGAGGCGGATTTCCTCGGGGTATTCGGGCTCGCCGAAGACCGGCAGCGGCAATTCCGCGGCTTCAGACAGGACTTCGACGGCCTGCACCCGCAGCTCGACCTCCCCGGTCGGCAGGTTCGGGTTCACGACCGACGCATCGCGGGCCACCACTTCTCCGTCGACCCGGATCACGCTCTCGGCGCGCAGGCGCTCAACGGCCTCAAACCCCGGAGTCTCGGGGTGCAGGACCAGCTGGGTGAGGCCGTAGTGGTCGCGCAGGTCGATGAAAAGCAGACCGCCATGGTCACGCTTGCGATGAACCCACCCGGACAGACGGACATTCGAACCCGCGTCGCTCGAACGGAGGGCGCCACAGGTGTGGGAGCGGTAGGCGTGCATGGTCGAAATCTTCGGAGTGCCAGTCGCTGACGACTGTAAATTCGGGAGCGCGTAGGGCGCATCATCGCCCCGGAAAGTCAAGGTTTGGCGGGCGTCGCGGGCGGTGGCGGAGGTTCCGTGCGCCCATCTCCTCCACAGCCCCGGGCCGTTGTCCACGGCGGGGGAAGGAACCTGATCCCCCGTCTGCTATAACCGTCCCGAAATGACCCTGCCTCCCACTGCCGCCGACCAGATGCGCCTGCCGCTGCAGCGTGACCTGCCCGGCGGAGCCGAAGGTTTCGTGGTGTCCGACTGCAACCGCGCCGCCGTAGAGGCGCTGGCCGACTGGCCGGGCGTGATCGGCGGGACCATAGCCATTTGCGGTCCCAAAGGCTGCGGAAAGAGCCGGCTGGCGCAGATCTGGGCCGAGCGGGTCGGGGCGGTGGCGCTCCATGGGGGCGAGGCCGCACTGATCGATCCGCTCGAGATCGAGGGCCGGCCGGTGATGCTCGACCGGGCCAGGGACGTCGACGACGAGACCCTGTTCCATCTGATCAACCTCGCCCAGGCGACCGGGGGCGCCATGCTGCTTGTCGCGCGCTCGTCGCCTTCAACCTGGGAGGCCACCCTGCCCGACCTCCGCTCGCGTCTGGACTCAATCCCCAGCGTACCGATAGAGGCGCCCGACGACGCGGTGCTCGCGGCGATGCTGGAGGCCCGATTCGCCGAACGCGGCATTCGACCGGCCGGCGACGTGATTCTCTATCTGGTGCGCCGGATCGACCGGTCCTCTGCGGCGGCGTCCGCCGTCGTCGAACAGCTGGACGCCCTGCACCGGCCGGTTACGAGAGCCCTCGCGCGCGAGGCCATCGAGGGCTCGGACCCAGGCGGCGACCTCTTCGACCCGTCCTGAGCCACGCGTTCGGCGTCAACGGCTAGAGCCCCAGCTTCGCCCTCAGGATTTCGTTGACCGCCGCCGGGTTGGCCTTGCCGCCGGTGGCCTTCATGACCTGACCGACGAACCAGCCGAGGGCCTGGGGTTTTTCGGCGACGGCGGAGGCCTTGTCAGGGTTGGCGGCGATGATGTCGTCGATCGCTTTTTCGATGGCGCCGGTGTCGGTGACCTGTTTCAGGCCGTGCTTTTCGACGACCTCGGCGGGCGAGCCTTCGCCGTTCCAGACGTGGTCGAAAACTTCCTTGGCGATTTTGGACGAGATCACGTTGGTCTCGATCAGCTCGACCAGCTCGGCGACGTGGGCCGCCGGCAGGGTGTTCTCGCTGAAGTCCTTGCCTTCCGCGGTCAGGCGGGCGGAGACCTCGTTGGTGACCCAGTTCGACACCAGCTTGGCGTCACGGCCCTTGGCGGCCGCTTCGAAATAGTCGGCCTTGGCCTGTTCCGAGATCAGGACCACGGCGTCGTATTGAGACAGGCCGTAGTCGGCCATCAGGCGGCGGCGCTTCTGGTCCGGCAGTTCCGGCAGCGACGCCTTGATCCCGTCGATCCAAGACTGTTCCAGCTCGAGCGGCAGCAGGTCCGGGTCGGGGAAGTAGCGATAGTCCATCGCCTCTTCCTTGGACCGCATCGAGCGGGTCTCGCCGGCTGTGGGATCGTAGAGACGGGTCTCCTGATCGATCTTGCCGCCGTCCTCGAGGATCTCGATCTGGCGCCGGGCCTCGTAGTTGATGGCTTGGGAGATGAAGCGGAACGAGTTGACGTTCTTGATCTCGCAGCGCGTGCCCAGATGGCTGAAGTCTCCGGTCGCCTTGTATCTGGCGTACTGGCCCTCGCGGCAGACGGAGACGTTGACGTCGGCGCGCAGGTTGCCCTTCTCCATGTCGCCGTCGCAGGTGCCGAGATACATCAGAATGGTTCTGATCTTCTTGACATAAGCCACGGCTTCTTCAGGAGAACGTATGTCCGGGCGTGACACGATCTCCATCAGGGCCGTGCCCGCGCGGTTCAGGTCGACGTAGCTCTCGGTCGGCGACAGGTCGTGGATCAGCTTGCCCGCATCCTGCTCCAGATGCAGGCGCTCGATGCCGACGTTGAAGAAGGAGCCATCCTCGGCCTCGACCTCGACGACGCCTTCGCCGACGATGGGGAAGTAGAGCTGGCTGATCTGATACCCGGTGGGCAGGTCCGGGTAGAAATAGTTCTTGCGGTCGAACTGGCTGCGCTTGTTGATCTGCGCATTGAGGCCCAGCCCGGTGCGGACCGCCTGTTCGACGCAGTGCCTGTTCAGCGTCGGCAGCATGCCGGGGAAGCCGGCGTCGACCAGCGACACCTGCTCGTTCGGCCCCGCGCCGAAGCCGACGGCGGCGCCCGAGAACAGCTTGGCCTTTGACGCTACCTGGGCGTGGATCTCCAGCCCCATGACGATTTCCCACGGGCCGGTGCGGCCGGGGATGAGTTTGGATGTGTCGGCCATGCTCACCACCACTTCTCGGGCTTGGCTACGAACCCCGCCGCCTCTTCCAGCGCGCTCGCCACCTGAAACACAGTCGCCTCGTCCAGCGCCTTGCCGATCACCTGAAGGCCGAGCGGCAGGCCGCCCTTGTCGAGGCCCGCGGGAACGGAAATCCCCGGCAGGCCGGCGAGGTTGGCGGTGACGGTGAAGATGTCGTTCAGATACATCTGCAGGGGGTCGATCTGCCTGTCGCCGAGGGCGAAGGCGGCCGAGGGGGTGGATGGAGTCAGGATGGTGTCGACCTTGTCCCAGACAGCGTCGAAATCCATGGCGATGCGGCGGCGGACCTTGAGGGCCCGGACGTAGTAGGCGTCGTAGAATCCGGCCGACAGGACATAGGCGCCGATGGTCAGGCGGCGCTGGACCTCCTTGCCGAAGCCCTCGGCGCGGCTGGTCTCGTAGAGGTCGGTCAGAGACGTGGTCCCCTCGGCGCGGTGGCCGAAGCGCATGCCGTCGTAACGGGCCAGGTTGGACGAGGCCTCCGCCGGGGCGATGATATAATAGGCCGGCAGGGCGTATTTGGTGTGCGGCAGGCTGATCTCGACGATCTCGGCGCCGCCGGCCTTGAGCCATGCCACGCCCTCGTCCCACAGGGCCTGGATTTCGGCGGGCATCCCGTCGACGACGTATTCCTTCGGCACGCCGATGCGCAGGCCGCGGACGCCCTTGTTGAGGGATTGGGTCCAGTCCGGGGTCTCGACGTCGAGGCTGGTCGAGTCCTTGACGTCGAACGAGCACATCGACCGCAGCAGGATGGCGGCGTCCTCGACCGTCTTCGTGATCGGGCCGGCCTGATCCAGCGAGCTGGCGAAGGCGACCATGCCGAAGCGGCTGGCGCGGCCATAGGTGGGTTTGATCCCGACGGTGCCGGTGAAGGCCGCCGGCTGGCGGATCGAACCGCCCGTGTCAGAGGCGGTGGCGGCGAGGCACAGGTCGCCGGCCACGGCTGACGCCGACCCGCCCGAACTGCCGCCGGGCGTCAGGTCTGCGTTGGATGCCGTTGATTTCCATGGGTTCACGACTGGACCGAACGCCGACGTCTCATTCGACGAGCCCATGGCGAACTCGTCCATGTTCAGTTTGCCGAGCATGACCGCGCCGTCGCGCCACAGGTTGGCGGTGACGGTGGATTCGTAGGGCGGGATGAAGCCACGCAGCATGTTCGAGCCGGCCGTGGTCTGGACGCCGTCGGTGCAGAACAGGTCCTTGATCCCCAGCGGCGCGCCCTCGAGAGGGCCGCCCTCGCCTTTCGCCAGCCGGGCGTCGGAGGCGCGGGCCATGGCGAGGGCCTTGTCCGTGGTCTGGACCACGAAGGCGTTCAGGCGCGGGTTGGCGGCGTCGATGTTGGCGACGAAAGCGCGGGTGATCTCTTCCGAGGAAAACTGCCGGGCCTTGAGGCCGTCCACGGCCGCCTTCAGCGTCAGTCTGGTCAGGTCGCTCATGGCTATTCGACCACCTTGGGAACCACGAAGAATCCGTCGGCGGATTTCGGCGCATTGGCCAGGACCACATCGACCTTGCCGCCGTCGGTGACCACGTCGTCACGAAGCCGAAGGGGCTGGGCGACGTTGGACGTCATCGGCTCGACGCCTTCGACATCGACCTCGTTGAGCTGCTCGATCCACGACAGGATGCCGTTGAGCTCCTGTGCCAACGGCTCGAGGCGGTCGTCCGGGGTCTTGATGCGGGCGAGGTGTGCGACCCTGCGCACCGTCGCGGCGTCGATGGCCATGCGGCCCTCCAGATGTGGAAGCGGAACGGGCCGGATTAGCGGCCCGGCCCGAATTTCACAAGGATCGGCGGAGCCGGGCGAAGGAGTCGGCGTCTGTCCTTTTGACATGGCGCCGCGCCGGCCCTACCGCCACCGCGTGACCGTCATGACTCTGGAAGACCTGGCCTCCTCGACCCCGCCCGGGACACCGTGGCTCGGGCTGGACCTCGGCGAAAAGACGATCGGGGTCGCCGCCTCCGACGCCACTCGCATGATCGCAAGTCCGCTGTCGCTGATCCGCAAGACGAAGTTCACCGCCGACGCGGAAGCGGTACTCAAGCTGATGGCCGGGCGCTCTGCCTCCGCCCTCGTCATCGGCCTGCCCCTGAACATGGATGGCGGCGAGGGGCCAAGGGCGCAGTCCTGCCGCGCCTTCGCCCGCAACCTGCAGCGCCTGCGGCCTGTGCCGGTGGCCTTTCAGGACGAGCGGCTGTCGACCGCGGCGGTCGAGCGCTTTCTGATCGGCGAGCTGGATCTGACCCGCAAGCGGCGCGCTGACGTGGTCGACCGCACCGCCGCCGCCTGGATCCTGCAGGGCGCGCTCGACCGGCTGAGGGACGCGGCGGCCCGATGAGCGGACTGCTCGCCGGGATCGTGCCGGTGTTCGCCATGATCGCCCTCGGCTGGGGCCTGAAGGTGCGCGGCCTGCTGGCCGACGACGGCTGGCGGGCGGTCGAGCGCCTGACCTATTTCATCTTCTACCCCGCCTTCCTCGTGCCCGCCGTCTGGGGCGCCGATTTCAGTGCGGGCACGGCCGGGCCGGTCGCCCTCAGCACCATCGGCGTGTCCTTCGTCGTCGCCGGACTGACGCTGGCGGCCAAGCCGTTGATCCCGGTCAGCGATCCCGGCTTCACCAGCGTGTTCCAGGGCGTGGTCCGCTGGAACGGGTTCGTCTTCCTGCCCGTGGCAGGCGCGGTGTTCGGCCCCGACGGACTGGGCACGGCGGCGGTGGCGTTCGGGGTGCTGGCCCCCGCGTTGAACGTGATCTGCGTGCTGACGCTGGCGAAGTGGGGCGCGGGTCAGGGCGGAGGCTGGCGTCTAGCGCTTCGCTCGCTGAGCCGTAATCCGATCATCTGGGCCTGCGGGATCGGCGCTGTGCTGAACCTCGCCGGCTTGCAGCCGCATCCGCTCTTGGCGGGCGTGTTCGACCTGATGGGACCGGGCGCCATAGCCCTGGGCCTGATCACCGCCGGAGCGGGTTTGAGCTTCCGCTACGCTGCGGCGCGGCCGGTGTTGATCCTAACCGTATCGGTCATCAAGCTGCTGGTCCTGCCGATCGCGATGTTCCATGTCTGCGGGTGGCTGGGCGGTGACCGGACGGCGCAGGGAGTCGCCTTGCTGGCGGGCGCGGCGCCGGGCGCGGCGGCGTCATATGTGCTCGCCCGGCAGATGGGAGGGGACGCGCCCTTGATGGCCGGGATTGTGGCCTTCACCACGGTCTGCAGCGCGGCGACCATACCTTTGCTGCTGGCGGCCTTTCGTTTCCTTTGAGTCCGCCCTATAGCCGGGTCTCGATGAGCCAGCCCGCTGCCGCACTCACCGATCTCATTCACGAGCGGCTGGTTCCGTTCCCGCGCAGCCATTTCCTGTCGGCGGGCGACCTGAACGCCGCCACCGTGCCGCCGCTGCTCGATCTGGCCGACGCCTTCGTCGAGTTCAATCGGCAGTCGTCGAAGGCGCTCGACCTGATGCGCGGCCGCACGGTCATGAACCTGTTCTTCGAGAACTCGACCCGCACCAGCGCCTCGTTCGAGATCGCCGCGCGACGGCTCGGCGCCGACGTCGTGGCCCTGTCGCCCCGGACTTCCTCTGTCGCCAAGGGCGAGACCCTGATCGACACGGCGGCGACCCTGAATGCGATGAAGCCGGACGTGCTGGTGGTCCGGCACGGAGCGTCGGGGGCAGCGGCGCTGTTGTCCCAGAAGGTCGGATGCGCCGTCGTCAACGCCGGCGACGGACGGCACGAGCATCCGACGCAGGCGCTGCTGGACCTGCTGTCGCTGCGGCGCGCGTTCGGCGACGTGGGCGGGCTCACCGTGGCCATTTGTGGCGACATCGCCCATAGTCGTGTCGCCCGCTCGAATGTGGCCATGCTGTCGATGATGGGCGCGCGCGTGCGGCTGATCGGGCCTCCGACGCTGGTGCCCCGCGACGCCGACCGCTGGGGCTGCGAGGTCTTCCACGACATGCGCGAGGGCCTGCGCGGCTGCGAGGTGGTCATGATGCTGCGCCTCCAGCTGGAGCGGATGGAGGGCGCGCTGGTGCCTTCAACGCGCGAGTATTTCCGCTTCTGGGGACTGGATCGCGAAAAGCTGGGCTGGGCGGCCCCCGGGGCGAAGGTCATGCACCCGGGGCCGATGAACCGCGGTGTCGAGATCGACTCCGACGTCGCCGATGATCTGGACGTTTCCCTGATCCAGGATCAGGTCGAGATGGGCGTAGCGGCGCGGATGGCGGTTCTGGCCGCCCTGTCGGCACGGCTGGACGGAGGCGAGGCATGAGCCCGTCCCCTTCCCGGCCGCTGGCGATTCTCAACGCCCGACTTCTGGACCCGGCTTCGGAGTACGACGGACCCGGCGCGGTGCTGGTCGAGAGCGGCCGGATCGTCGAAGTCACGCGCGGCCCCGCAGCGGCTCCAGATGGCGTGATGGTTATCGACGCCGGCGGCCTGTGCCTGTCGCCCGGCTTGATCGACATCCGCGTCAAGACCGGCGAGCCCGGCGCCGAGCCGAAGGAGACGCTGAAGTCCGCCAGCCTGTCGGCCGCTGCGGGCGGCGTGACCACAATCGTCATCCAGCCCGACACCGATCCGGCGCTCGACGACCCCGCGATGATCGAGTTCGTCCAGCGGCGCGGCGCCGCGCTGGGTCTCGTCAACGTCCGTGCAGCGGGCGCGGCGACGAAGGGGCGCGATGGCGTGCGCATGGCCGAGATCGGCCTGATGGACGAGGCGGGGGCGCTGTATTTCACCGACGGGGATCGGGTGATCGCCAACACCCGCACGCTGCAGCGGGTGATGACCTACGCCGCCGCCTTCAACGCCCTGATCTCATGCCGCCCGGCCGAGCCGTGGCTGACCGAGGGTGCGGTGGCGACGTCCGGCGAGCTGGCCACGCGGCTGGGCCTCGCCGCGGCCCCTGCCATCGCCGAGCGCATCCAGCTTGAGCGCGATCTCGCGCTGGTGGAACAGACCGGCGCGCGCTTCCTCGTCGACCAGATTTCGACCGAGGGCGCTCTGGAAGTGCTCGCCCGGGCGCGCGCGAAGGGGCTGGAGGTCGCCGCATCGGTGTCGATCAACCACCTGTGCTTCAACGAGATGGACATCGGCGACTACCGCACGTTCTACCGGCTCGACCCGCCCCTGCGTCCCGAAAGCGATCGGCAGGCCCTGATCGAGGCTGTCCGCGACGGCCTGATCGACGCCATCACCTCGGCTCACGCCCCCGCTCCCGCCGAGGACAAACGCCGTCCGTTCGCCGAAGCGACGCCGGGCGCGGTCGGTCTGGAGACCCTTTTGCCTGCCGCCCTCTCGCTGCACCATGAGGACGGACTGGATCTGCTGGAGGTCCTGCGTCCGCTGACCCATGGACCGGCGGGTCTGCTTGGGCTCGGCTCCGGGGTGCTTGCGGCTGGTGCGCCGGCTGATCTCGTCCTGTTTGACCCCGGTGCGCCCCTCGTGATCGACGCGGACAAGCTCAGGTCGAAATCCAAGAACTCGCCCTTCGACGGCCGCAGGCTGCAGGGGCGGGTGTTGCTTACCGTCGTCGGCGGACGCATCGTGCACGACGCACGCTAGAGGGGAGCGAATCACTTGCAGGATCTGGTCGGACCCGCCTTGGGGACGCTCGCCCTGGTGGCGGTCGGCGGCTACCTGCTCGGGTCGATTCCGTTCGGGGTGATCCTGACACGGTTGGTCACGGGCGAGGACGTCCGCAAGATCGGTTCGGGCAACATCGGCGCGACCAACGTGCTGCGGACCGGACGCAAGGATCTGGCCTTCGCTACCCTGATCCTGGACGCCGGCAAGGGCGCGGTCGCCCTTTTGATCGCCCGGGCCCTGTTCGACAGCGAGGTCGCGGGAGCCATCGCCGGCGGCGCGGCCTTCCTCGGGCATCTGTTTCCCGTTTGGCTGGGGTTTCGGGGCGGCAAGGGAGTCGCGACTTTCTTCGGCCTGCTGATCGCGGCGGCATGGCCGCTGGGGCTTCTGGCAGGCGCGACATGGATCCTCGTCGCCGCCCTCTTCCGCATTTCCTCCCTTTCGGCCCTCGTGTCCGCCGCGGCTGCCCCCGCCTACGCGCTTCTGCCGCTGGCTGCGCTGGGGCTGCCCGCTCCGACTCCCGTGACCGTGCTCGCGCTGGTTACCGCGGTGCTCATCTGGCTCAGGCACCGCGAGAACATCTCCCGTCTGCTCAAGGGGACCGAACCCCGCATCGGCGCCGCCAAGGCGTGACCTCCTCCCCGCCCCTCACGGAGGCGGAACGGACGGCGCGACTGCGTCTGGCGCGAACGGAGCGGGTCGGGCCGGTCACCTTCAGGCAGTTGCTGGAGCGGTTCGGCAGCGCCCAAGCCGCGCTGCAGGCCTTGCCGGACCTCGTCCGCCGGGCGGGCGGCCGATCCGGTGACCTGCCGGACTCCGCGGCCATCGAAGCAGAGCGCGAAGCTGGAGGGCGCATCGGCGCCCACCTGATCGTGCTGGGCGACGCGGGCTATCCCGAGCCGCTGGCGGCGGTCGATCCGCCACCGCCGGTGCTCTGGGCCCTCGGCGACGCGTCCCTGATGCAGCGGCCCTGCATCGCTATTGTCGGTGCGCGCATTGCCTCAGCCGGCGGCCAGCGTATCGCGCGGGGACTGGCGCAACAGCTGGGCGAAGCCGGGCACATCGTGGTCTCCGGTCTGGCGCGCGGGATCGACGGGGCCGCCCACGCCGGCGCCCTGCCGACCGGCACCGTCGCCGTACTGGGCGGCGGAGTGGACGACGTCTATCCGCCGGACAACGCCGACCTCTACCGCCAGATCGCGGAGCAGGGCTGCATCGTCTCGGAAAGCCCCATAGGAGCACGGGCGCAGGCGAAGGACTTCCCGCGCCGCAATCGCATCATTTCTGGCCTTTCGCGCCGCGTGATCGTGGTCGAGGCGGAACTTCGGTCCGGCTCGCTCATCACGGCGCGGCTGGCGGGCGAGCAGGGCCGGGACGTGTTCGCCGTGCCGGGGTCGCCGCTCGATCCGCGGTCCAAGGGGCCTAACGAACTGCTGCGGCAGGGCGCCATCCTGTGCGAGGGCCTGGACGACGTGGAGCGGGCCTTCACGACCCTGCGCACCCTGCGCGAGCCGCCGACTGACAGTCCTTTCATCGGCTCATACGACGAGGTGGACGCCGCCCTGCTGGAACGGGTGGCGGCTCTGCTGTCCCCGACGCCCACCCCGCGCGACGAACTGGCCCGCGCCGCCAAAGCGCCCGTCGGAGCGGTCGCCGCCGCATTGCTGGAGCTCAGCCTCGCGGGCCGCGCCACCTTGCTGCCGGGGGGTCTGGCATCCGTCTGAACCGGGCCCGAAATAGCGCCGAGTCGTGGGGCCGATTGACAGCGACGCTCGCGCCAACCACGTTCCGCCCCCTTTCCGCGCCCGTCGAAGGCCCCCTCCCCGCATGAACCTCGTCGTCGTCGAGAGCCCCGCAAAGGCCAAGACCATCAACAAATACCTCGGTCCGGACTTCACCGTCCTGGCCTCCTACGGCCATGTGCGGGACCTGCCGTCGAAGGACGGGTCGGTGCGGCCCGACGAAGATTTCGCCATGTCCTGGGAGATCGATCCCAAGGCGTCCAAGCGGATGAACGAAATCGCCGAGGCAGCGAAGAAGTCGGACCGCGTCATCCTCGCCACCGACCCGGACCGCGAAGGCGAGGCCATCAGCTGGCACGTTCTGGACATACTGACGAAGAAGAAGGCGCTGAAGGACACGCACGTCGAGCGCGTCACCTTCAATGCGATCACCAGGAGCGCCGTGCTGGAGGCCATGGCGCGGGGCGGCCATGGCCTCCA
>DASRWP010000070.1:0-7520 GCA_035654535.1 Brevundimonas sp. | reverse complement strand
CGCCGCAGGCGAAATGCGGGCCACAACCGCTCTTCCGACAGGTTTGCGCTCGCGCGCGCCTCCCCCGGTCCGAGCTTCGCTCGGCCGAAGGATGACGATGGGTCCCCCGGTCCGGCCGCGCCGGCCGGAGGATGACGAAAGCATTCGGGAGGCCTCAGCCATCGGCGCTGTTCCACGCACGCCCGGTGCGCTCCAGCAGATAGTCGGCCTCGGGCGGACCCCAGCTGCCGGCAGCGTATTCGATCGGTTTGACCTGCCCGGAGGTCCACGCCTCCGACACCTCATCCACCCATTTCCACGCCTGTTCCGCCTCGTCGCGGCGGACGAACAGCGTCGAGTCGCCGTTGAGCGCGTCGAGCAGCAGACGCTCATAGGCGATGCGGCGGCGGGGCGGGTGGTCGTGGCGATCGTTCTGCCCCCATGACAGGGACATCCGGATCGGCTGCAGCTGCATGCGCTGGTCCAGTCCGGGCCGCTTGTTCATCACAGACAGGGAGATGTCTTCCTCCGGCTGCAAGGCTATGACCAGCCGGTTGGCCTCGATCTGCCCCCGGTCGGCGCCGAAGATGGAATGCGGCAGAGGCTTGAACTGGATGACGATCTCGGTTCGCTTCTCGGGCAGGCGTTTGCCCGTGCGCATGAAGAAGGGCACGCCGGCCCAGCGCCAGTTGTCGATGTCGGCGCGGATGGCGACGAAGGTCTCTGTGTCCGAGCGTTGGCCGCGCTCTTCGTCATAGCCGGCGACGGGGCCTCCCTCGGAGGCGCCGGCGATGTATTGGCCCCGCACCGTGGCCCGCTGGACCTCCTCATGCGTGACGGGCCGCAGCGACCGCAGCACCTTGACCTTTTCGTTCCGCACCGAGTCGGGTTCAAGGTCGGACGGCGGCTCCATCGCTACCAGGCACAGCAGCTGGAGCATGTGATTCTGGAGCATGTCCCGCAATGCTCCGTACTCGTCGTAATAGGGCCAGCGGTCGCCCACGCCGACGGTTTCGCCGACCGTGATCTGGACATGGTCGATCGACAGATTGTTCCACAGCGGCTCGAAGATGGTGTTGCCGAAGCGCAGGGCGATCAGGTTCTGGACCGTCTCCTTGCCGAGGTAGTGGTCGATGCGGAACACCTGCTGTTCGTCGAAGGCGTCGGCCACCGCATCGTCGATCGCACGGAAGCTTTCGAGGTCGCGGCCGACCGGCTTCTCCAGCACCACCCGGTCGCCGGCCTCGGCCAGTCCGGCGGCGCGCATGGCGGTGACGATCCGCGCGTAGAGCGACGGCGACACCGCGAGAAAGGAGGTGCAGGCGCCGCCTCCGACCTTGTCCTTGAGGGGCTTCAGGCTTTCGGCCGAGGTGGCGTCGACGGCCAGATAGTCGAGCCGGCCCTCCATGCGGGCCCAGGTCTCGCCGGACCAGGCGCCGTCGGCAGCGGCCTTGCCTTCGACCGAGGCCCGGACTCTGGCGACATACTCTTCGCGGCTCTCATGCGAGCGGGCGGCGCCGATGATCCTCAGGTCATCCGCCAACAGGCCGTCGTGCTCGAGGAAGTAGAGCGACGGCAGGAGCATCCGCATGGCGAGGTCGCCGCCGCCGCCAAACAGCACCAGGGCCGCCATGCGCTCTCCTTCAATCCGGTCCGGCTGGACCTCCGGTTTGTCTGGCCGCTTCCGCCCGGTGCGCCAAGACATCGAGGACGTCCTGAAACACCATGTGACGGGCGCGCAGCAGGACCAGCAGATGGTAGACCAAATCCGCAGCCTCGGATGCGAGTTCCTGATCGTCCCCCGCCGCCCCGGCAAGCGCCGTCTCCACGCCCTCCTCGCCGACCTTTTGCGCGGCCCGCTTCGGACCTTCCGCGAGCAGACGGGCGGTCCAGCTTTCGGCCGGATCCGCGGCGGCGCGTTCGGCGATGGTCGCCTCCAGTCGCGCCAGACGGCCGAGGCCGGGCGCGTCCGCGTCGCCGAAACAGCTGACCCGGTGCAGATGGCAGGCGTTCCCGACCGGCCGCACCGTCATCAGCAAAGAGTCCGCGTCGCAGTCCGGTGTCAGGGACACGACGTGCAGACGGTCGCCCGAGGTCTCTCCCTTCCGCCAGCGTCCGCCGCGCGAGCGTGAGAAGAAGGTGGCCTCGCCGCTGGCGATCGTCTCGTCCAGCGCGGCGCGATCCATCCACGCAAGGATGAGCACCTGCAACGTCGCCGCGTCCTGAACCACGACGGGGATGAGGCCGCCGCCTTTGTCGAAGTCGAGGGAGGAGGGATCTATCGAGGCGGCGGCAAGGGTCACAGCCTGATCTCCTGTCCAGCGTGTGCGAGAAACGCCTTCAGTTCGGGAATGGCCACAGCGCCTGTGTGGAAGACGCTGGCGGCCAGCGCGCCGGACACGTTCGCCTGCGCGAAGACGTCGCGGAAATGCTCGGGCGCGCCGGCTCCGCCCGAGGCGACCAGCGGAATCGTCAGCCGCGCCCGCGCCGCCGCCAGCTGGGCGATATCGTAGCCGCGACGGACCCCGTCCTCGTCCATGCAGTTGAGCACGATCTCGCCTGCGCCGAGCGCTTGCGCCTCGACGATCCAGTCCATCGTGCGCCTGCGGGCCGCCCGGCTGGCGGATGGGTCGCCGGTGTACTGGTGCACTTGCCAGTCGTCGCCGGCGCGTTTCGAGTCCACGCCGACGACGACGCATTGGCTACCGAGCCGCTCGGCCATCTCGGCGATCAACTGCGGACGCTCCAGCGCAGGCGAGTTGACCGAGACCTTGTCGGCCCCGTGGTCGAGACACCGCGCAGCCTGCTCGACCGTCCGAATTCCGCCGGCTACGCTGAACGGGATGTCCAGCAGGCGGGCGATGCTCTTCACCCAGCCATAGTCGAGCGTGCGGCCCTCGGGACTGGCCGCGATGTCGTAGAAGACCAGTTCGTCGGCGCCCTCGTCACGGTAGCGTGCGGCCAGGTCGGCGGCGTCGCCCATGTCGGCGTGACCCTGAAAGCGGACGCCCTTGACCACGCGACCGTCCTTGACGTCGAGGCAGGGAATGATGCGGCGCGCGGTCATCGCAGCGCCTCCAGCGCATCGGCGACCGTAAACCGGCCCTCGTACAGGGCCCGTCCCACGATGGCCCCGTCGCAGCCGGCGGCGGCGGCGGCGGTCAGGTCGGCCAGCTGAGCCACCCCGCCGGAGGCCTGCACCTTCATGTCGGGGCGACGGCGGACGATCTCGCCGAGCAGATCGATGTTGGGACCGGTAAGGGCGCCGTCGCGGCCGACGTCGGTCACCAGCAGGTGGCGAGCCGTTCCCTCCGGGTACTGATCAAGAGCCTGCCACAGATCGACCTCGGCGGCCTGGGTCCAGCCCTTCAGCGCCGGAACCCAGCGCTCGTCGTCCGCCTTGACGTCGATCGCCAGGGTCAGACGGTCTGGCCCGAAGCGATCCAGCCAACCGCGCACCGTCTCGGGCTGGCTGACTGCGAGGGAGCCGACAACCACCCGTTCGACGCCTGCCTTGAGCAGGGACGACACGTCGTCCGCGGAGCGCACGCCGCCGCCGGACTGGATGCGGATGTCCACGGCCCGCGCCAACTCGCCTATCAGCGCGTGTTGCGCCGCGCGGCCCGCCTCGGCGCCGTCCAGATCGACGATGTGCGCCCACGTGGCTCCCGCCTGAGCGAAGGCCGAGAGCCGGGCGACCGGGTCCTCGTCATAGCGGGTTACGGCGTCGAAGCGGCCGTGCATCAGCCGTACGCAGGCGCCGTCCTTCAGGTCGATGGCGGGATAGACGATCATGCGGGCAGCTCGAGGAAGTTCTGGAGAATCCGCGCCCCGGCGACAGACGACCGCTCCGGGTGAAACTGGCAGCCCCAACGCAGCCCGTTGCGCACGACCGCCGGCACCGGTCCGCCGTAGTCGGCGCGCGCGAGGGTGGCGGGTCCGTCGGGGCAGACGAAGCCGTGCACGAAATAAGCCCAGTCGCCCTCGGCCAGTCCGTCCAGCAGCGGGTCGTCCCGGGTGCGGGACAGACGCGACCAGCCCATGTGCGGCACCGTCAGGCCCGGCCCCGGCTCCAGCCGCCGGACCCGTCCAGGGATCAGGCCGAGGAGATCGACGTCGCCCTCGTCGCTGCTTTCGAACAGCAGTTGTTGACCAAGGCAGACGCCGAGCAGCGGGCGTGGGAAGGCGAGAATCGGTTCCAGCAGCTTGAGTTCCCGCAAACGGGACATGGCGTAGCCCGCCGCACCGACGCCCGGCAGGATCAGTCGTTCGGCTTGGTTTATCGTGGCCGCATCGGACACCAGCCGCACCGTGGCGCCCAGCCGCTCCAGCGCGAACTGGACCGAGGCGAGGTTGCCGGCGCCGTAGGCGAGCAGGGCGACCTCGGTCACAGCACGCCCTTGGTCGAGGGCACGGCGTCCCCCTCGATGCGGATCGCCTGCCGCAGGGCCCGGCCGAACGCCTTGTAGACGGCCTCGGTCTTGTGGTGGTCGTCGTCGCCGGTGACCGAGACGTGCACCGCCGCCCCCATGGCCTCGGCCAGCGAACGGAAGACGTGGGCGGTCAGGTCGGTGCGGTAGTCGCCGATCATGGGCGTTGAGAAGGTTCCTTCGAACACCGGATAAGGCCGGCCCGAAAGGTCGATGGAAACGGCGGCGTTGGCCTCGTCCATCGGCACGACGAAGCCGTATCGGGCGATGCCCTTCCGGTCGCCCAGCGCCTGTTTCAGCGCCTGGCCCAGGGCGATCGCAGAGTCCTCGATGGTGTGGTGTGGGTCCGTGTGCAGGTCGCCCTCGCAAGCCAGCCGCAACGAGAATCCGCCGTGGGTCGCGACCTGCTCCAGCATGTGATCGAAGAAGCCGACGCCGGTGGCGATGGATACGGGTGCGGCGGCGTCCAGATCGACGGCGCAGACAATGCGGGTCTCTCGCGTGTCGCGCACCGACTGGCCGATCCGGTGCGGACGGCTCCCGCCCTCAAGTCCAAAGGCGGCGAGCAGGCGGTCGTTGATCTCGGCCTTGGCGGACAGGGGCAGGCGGAGGCCGCCGCTCATCGGTTCCGCAGCGACGCCGACCGCGGTCAGCGCCTTCCGCGCGGCCTGAGGCTCGGCAGGACGGACAAGCAGGGTGGGTCCGGCCGCGGCCTCGACCGGCATCAGCGCGCCGAGCGCGCCGACGAGCCGCTGCCGCTCTCTCCGAACAGCATCCACCCGCTGTCGCGTTTCCATCATCCGGGATGGGTCAAGGGCCTGCAGCGCCAGCCGAACGGAGCTTTCCGGGAGAGCCCATGGCTCCATCACCGACGCCAGCCGCGCCAGCGCTTCCGGTTGCCCCAGGGCCGCGCCGATGCGGACGCCGGCCAGTCCATAGGCCAGCGACAGGCTGCGCAGGACGACGAGATTGGCGTGGTCGGCGATGAGGCTGACAGATGATCCGTGGTCGGAGAACTCCACAACGCCTTCATCGACGAAGAGCAGGGCGGGAGAAACGCGCATGGCCGCCTCAGCCTGAGCCGTCCCATCCGCCGCGGCCAGGATCACGGCGGCCAGGGAAGCGCCGACCGACGCCTGGGCGTACAGCGTCCTGAGCGAGCGGCAGGGCTCCGTTTCCGGCGCCTCGACCGTCTGCCCGTCGCGCGCGGCGAGGCGGAACACCAGCTCCAGCCCATGCGTGACGCCGCGGATCGGCAGGACTTGCTCAGGTTGGACTCCATAAACCTCCGCCATGCGGGCGGCGAGGGCGCGCGGCTCGGCCGGATAGCATTCAAGGCCGTCGCCGGCGGCGACCAGCGGCGCGAAAGGGGCGGGGAGACTCATCGCGCGGTCCTCAGATCAGCGGCCCGGGCGTGGGCCTCCAGCCCTTCCAGCCGCGCCAGCCGGGCGGCGACGGGCGCGAGTTCGGCGGCGCCGGCGGCGGTGATGGACTGCACCGACATGGTCGTCATGAAGCTGGCGGTGGTCAGGCCTCCGAGCGTCCTGGCCGCGCCGTCGGTCGGCAGGACGTGGCTGGGCCCGGCGGCGTAATCGCCCAGGGTCTCGGCGGCGAAGGCTCCGACGAAGACGGCCCCCGCGGCGGTGATGCGGGCGACACGCGTATCCGCGTCCTCCGTCTGGAGCGCCAGATGCTCGGGGCCATACGCGTTGGCGACCTCGCAGGCCGTGTCGAGATCCGGGACCAGAATGGCGCGGCCTTCCGCAAGCGAGGCGCGGGCGACCGCGGCGCGCGGCAGCGACGCCAGCTGCGCCTCGACCTCGGCGAGGGTGGCGTCGATCATCCGGGCGCTGTCGCAGACCAGCACCACTTGGGCGTCGGCGTCGTGCTCGGCCTGACTCA
Source organism: Brevundimonas sp. (assembly GCA_035654535.1). Lineage (GTDB taxonomy): Bacteria > Pseudomonadota > Alphaproteobacteria > Caulobacterales > Caulobacteraceae > Brevundimonas. The sequence goes on along the minus strand of DASRWP010000070.1, from coordinate 1,209 downwards.
GCAGGTCTGCGGCTGCGAGGACCGGATCGGCGCGGCGGTCGGTGATCACCAGCAGCTCCGACGGACCGGCGGGCATGTCGACGGCCGGGCCGCCGGACGCGGCCGACGCCTGCTTCTTGGCCTCCGCCACCCAGGCGTTGCCGGGCCCGAACAGCTTGTCGCAGGCCTCGATGGCGCCGTCTTCCAGCTCTGCGCCGTAGGTCAGCGCCGCGATGGCCTGGGCTCCGCCGATCAGCCACAGGTCGTCCAGCCCAGCCTCGGCGGCGGCATAGATCATGGCGGGGTGTGGCTCGCCGTTTTTCGACGGCGGGGTCACCGCAACACGTCGGCCTACCCCCGCGACGGCCGCCGGGATGGCCATCATCAGCAGGGACGAGAACAGCGGGGCGGAGCCTCCGGGGACATAGAGGCCGGCGGAGCGAAGAGGGCGCCACACCAGCCGCGAGCGGACACCCGGGGTGATCTCGACCCACGCCGTGTCCTCGGGCCGCGTGGCCTGATGGAAGATGCGGACGTTTTCGGCGGCGATGCGGATGGCGCGGGTGTCGGCGGGGGCCAGCCGGTCGCGGGCGGCAGCCACGGCGTCGGGCGTGATGGCGATCCGACGTGGCGGGGCGCCGTCCAGCTTGACGCTCCAGTCGGTCACGGCCTGTCCGCCCCGGGCGCGCACGTCGTCAAGGATCTCGCGCACCGTATCAACAACGCGCGCCTCGGTCCGTTGGCGGGGCCGCGAAAGGGCTTCGGTCCGGCCGGCGGGGTCAAGCGTGTTCCAGTCGAAGCGCCGCATCACATCATCTTCTCGATCGGGAGGACGAGGATGGCCGAGGCTCCGGCGGCCTTCAGCCGCTCCAGCGTCTCCCAGAATACGGCCTCCTGACAAACGGCGTGCACCGCCACCGCATCGTCGCGGCCGGACAGCGGAATGACGGTCGGCGAACCCGCCCCGGGAAGGATGGCGGTGATCTGATCCAGCGCCGAACGCGGCGCATTGAGCATGACGTATTTGGCGCCTTGCGAGGACACCACGCCCGCCATCCGCTCGACGATGCTGTCCAGCAGCGGCTGCAGGGAGGCCTCAGGCGCCACCGGCGAGCGGATCAGAACCGCCTGGCTTTCCAGCACCGTCTCCTTCGCCTCAAGACCGTTGGCCTCCAGCGTCGCGCCGGTCGAGACGAGGTCGCAGATGGCCGAGGCCAGCTTCAGCCGCGG
>DASRWP010000069.1:0-6183 GCA_035654535.1 Brevundimonas sp. | reverse complement strand
CTCCGGCGCGACAGCGCTATATGGGGAGTGGTTCGCCAAATTCAGCAAGAACAATATGGGAACACCGGCGCATGCGCCAGTGGCGGGCTCGGGATTCGCAATCCTGCGGTCATCTGGACCGCGACGGTGCTGCGATCGCGCGCCGAGCTGTCGAATGGCCCGCCGCCGTGCGGTCGATCACCGCGGTTCACGGCCTCGTCAGCGAGGCGATGCCCAAAACCGCTTGCGGGTCAGCCGCTTCATCCCCATCCTCCCCCTTGGACAGTTCAACGGAGGCCGACGGACATGATCAGCGCACTGGCTATCGGCGCCGCCCTGACCGCCGCATTGCTGGCCGCTGTGCAGGCCTCGCGGAATCAGGCTCGGCCCAAGCCGGTTCCGGTCCGCGCCCGACGCCACCCGCGCTGAAACGGGCGACCGGCAAGTCCCTTTTCCGAGTGCTTGAAGCCCTCAAGCCTTCCGATTGAACGCCACCGCGCGCCCGTCCCCTTGGGTCGCATGGCCCGACGCGCCATAGGCCGACGGCGCGCCACGCTGAGCGGCCACTTCCGCGGCGATGGTCTTCACCAGCCCCTCGGAGATGATCCGGGCGGCCTCAACGGCGCGGGCGTGGCGCGACAACACGGCCTCGAACGCTTCCGTCGCCTGGACCAGCAGGATGCGGTCGCTGGCCGGCGCTGCCGCGAGCGCTGAAGGATCCGCTTTCAGCTGGGCCGACTCGCGGCGGTAGGTGTTGGCCAGTTGCTGTGTCTCCGCCAAAGTCGCGGCCGCGTCGTGGGGACGGCGCGCCTCGAAGGCCTTCGACTCCTCGGTCAGGCGGGCCGTCAGGCGGTTGGTCAGATCGGTCAGCTGCCGGACGCGGGCCCGAGCGTTGACGGCGGCGGCCTCGGTCATGGGAGAGACTCCTGCGCTTCCTGCATCTTCAACATCTGGGCGACCACCTGATCGGCCAGGCCGATCCCGCCGGCGCGGACGGTCTGTTTGGCGATCTGCTCGACCAGAAACCCGCGCCAGGTGCCCTCCGCTTCGCCGCCGCCGAACGGGGCCTCCGTCGACAGGCCTTCGAACATAGGTTTCAGCATCTGGGCCAGGAACGAGGCTTCGAACGCCGCGGCCGTCTCGCGCATCCGGTCGGTGGCGGCCGCCGCGGGCGGGGTCGAGAGGAGGGGTGGCGGGGCAGGGGTGGCGGCCAACTGGTTCATGATCACATCACCTCGATGTCGGCCTGCAGCGCGCCGGCGGCCTTGATCGCCTGCAGGATGCTGATCATGTCGCGCGGGCTGACGCCCAGAGCATTCAGGCCGTTCACCAGCGTGGACAGAGAGCTTCCGCCGCCGACGATCCGCATCTGCCGACCGAGTTCTTCCTCGACCGCCACATCCGACTGGGGGACGACGACAGTCTGGCCGCCCCGACTGAAGGGCGCCGGCTGGCTGACCTGCGGGCTCTCCTGCACCGAGATGGTCAGGTTGCCCTGGGCGATCGCGACGGTGGAGACCCGGACGGCTTCCCCCATGACGATGACGCCATTGACCTCGTCGATGATCACCTTGGCGGGGGAATCCACCTCGACGGGCAGGTTCTCGACGCGGCTGATGAAGCCCGCCATCCCCATCTGTCCCGGTGACCGCAGCGCGATGACGGTGCCGTTCTCGGCCAGAGCCGTATTCGGATAAGTCTGGTTGATGGCGGCGGCGACGCGCTGCGCCGTGGTGAAGTCCGGGTTCCGCAGCGTCAGCCGCACTTCGTTCATATTGGCCAGCTGGAAACCGGTCTCACGCTCGACGGTCGCTCCGGAGGCGATCCGTCCGGCCGTGGGAACGCCCCGCGTGACCGAGGAGCCCGATCCGCCGGACCCCGAGACCGCGCCGGTCTGGATTGATCCCTGCGCAACCGCATAGACCTGACCATCCGCGCCCTGAAGGCTGGTGACCAGAAGCGTGCCGCCCAGCAGGCTCTTGGCGTCGCACATGCTCGCGACGCTGACGTCGATGCGCGCGCCCGGCGTTGCGAAGGGCGGCAGCTCGGCCGTGACCATGATGGCCGCCATGTTCTTGGAGTTCGCGTTGGCCCCGCGGATGTTGACGCCCAGACGCTCCGTCATGCCTTCGAGGGACTGCCGGGTGAACGGGCAATTCCGGAGACTGTCTCCGGTCCCGTTCAGCCCGACGACGAGACCGTAGCCCACCAGCTGGTTGGACCGCACCCCTTCGACCGAGGCGATGTCCTTGATTCGGGACTGGGCGGACGCGGCGTCTGCGAACGCGCCGAGGGCGGCGGCGACGACGGAGGCGAGCAGTTTCTGCATAGGCGGGCGTCCACGAACTGTTGCGCTTCCTCTTCATGCGAGGCCCGTGCCACGTAAATAGTCCCAGTAATTCAACGATCGTCTGCCGGCCAACGGTGGCGGAAGCGGCAGATTCTGCCGGGGCGTTAACCAAACGGTGACCGGCCTGCGTGATGGTCGCACTATGTGCTGGAACCGCATCCTATGAAGGTCACCGGACCCTCGGCTCCGTCCTCGCCGCCGACGGCGCGCGCGGCGCGACCAGCCGGGGGATTCTCCGTGCCGGCAAGCGGCGCTAGCGCCCCTCTGGCCACCACCACGGCTGCGGGCGGCTTATCGGGCGTCGGCGACGTGTCCGCCCTCATGGCGCTGCAGGGGGTGGAGGATCCCACCGAGCGCCGCCGCCGGGCCATTCGCCGTGGCGGCGGGCTGCTGGACCGGCTCGATGAGCTCAAGCTGGCCCTGTTGCAGGGCGAGGCGGGGCACGGCGCGCTGGACCGGTTGTCCCGCACTCTGCGTGAAGACCGCCCCGTCGATGCAGACGACGGGTTGAACCGGCTGCTGGAGCAGATCGATCTGCGCGCCGCCGTCGAACTGGCCAAGGCCGACCTTCGCCGCAGTGCAGCATAAGTCTCCGTAATCGCTGGCGAAAGCGCCGAAGTGATGGAGAAATGTCACGTTTCGTCGGAGTAACGCGGTTACCGGCTTCACGCTCGCGCGAGCGTTGTTGCCGCGACTCTCTGCGATCCCTATAGGCAGGGCTGCGCCACAGGGGGGCGCTGTTTAGAGCGTGAGTGCAGGGATGACCGGATTGGCGTCTGTGTCCGCCGAGCCCGCCTACAGGCCGTCAGACGACGAGCCGTTCATGAACGAGCGTCAGCTCGCCTACTTCAGGGCGAAGCTGATGGACTGGAAGGACGATATCCTTCGAGAGTCCAAAGGCACCGTCGTCAACCTGAAGGCAGAGACTGAAAATCACCCCGATCTGGTCGATCGGGCGTCGTCCGAGTCCGATCGGGCTCTCGAGCTCCGGACCCGCGACCGCCAGCGCAAGCTGATCGCCAAGATCGAGGAAGCGCTGCGACGCATCGAGGACGGATCCTACGGCTATTGCGAAGAGACCGGGGAGCCGATCAGCCTCGGCAGGCTGGAGGCCCGCCCCACGGCGACGCTGTCCGTTGAGGCGCAGGAACGGCACGAGCGCCGCGAGCGGGTTCACCGGGACGACTGAAATCTGCCGACCTTGACTTGAGGGGCGGCGAGGGCGACCTGTGCGCCCCGCATTTCCAAGGTCCGCCGCATGTCCGTCAAGGTTCGTTTCGCCCCGTCACCGACGGGAAAGCTGCACGTCGGCAACGTCCGCACGGCGCTGGTCAACTGGATGTTCGCGAAGGGGCAGGGCGGGAGCTTCGTCCTCCGCATCGATGACACGGACCTCGCCCGATCGACCCCCGAGTTCGAGCAGGGCATCGAGGACGACCTGACCTGGCTCGGGCTGGTGTGGGACGAGCGCTACAACCAGTCGAAACGCTTCGCCCGCTACGAGGAAGCCGCGGCACGGCTGAAGGCCGAGGGGAGGCTTTACGCCTGCTATGACACCGCGGAAGAGTTGGACCGCCGCCGCAAGGTGCAGCTGTCGCGCGGCCTGCCCCCAATCTACGACCGCGCTGCGTTGGCCCTGACGGACGAACAGAAGGCCGCCTATGAGGCCGAGGGGCGTCGGCCGCACTGGCGGTTCAGGCTCGACGGTCGCCGGGTGGGGTGGGAAGACCTTTCACGCGGCCACGCCGAGGTCGATACGGCGTCGATGTCGGACCCGGTGCTGATCCGCGAGGACGGCCTGTTTCTGTATACGCTGCCTTCCGTGGTCGATGACATCGACATGGGAATAACCCACGTGATCCGTGGCGAGGATCACGTTACCAACACCGGCGCGCAGATCGAGATATTCGAAGCGCTGGGCGGCCCTGTTCCGACTTTCGCTCACATGCCCCTGTTGGTCGGCGAGGACGGTCAGGCGCTGTCAAAGCGGTTGGGCTCGCTGTCGATCGCGGAGATGCGCGACAAGGGCTATGAGCCGATCGCGATCACGAGCCATCTCGGCCGCATCGGCACCAGCGATCCGCTGGAGGCGGGCTCCTCCATCGACGCGCTCGGAGCCAGCTTCGCCTTTTCGAAAATGGGGCGTTCGCCCGCGCGGTATGACACGGCGGATCTGGACCGGCTGAACGCGCAGGCGCTTCACGCGATGAGTTATCAGGCCGCGCGACCGCGCTTGACTGAGCTGGATGCAGATCTCGGCGAGGCCTTCTGGGCTGGAGTGCGCGGCAACCTTCAGAAGTTCGCCGATATTGTTGATATGGCGACGATAGTGCGGGGACCGGTCAAGCCGAACATTGACGATCCCGACTTCGCCCGCGCGGCGCTGGCTGCGCTGCCGGAAACCATCGACGAGACGCTGTGGCCGGTCTGGACGGCGGCCGTCAAAGAGTCGACCGGGGCCAAGGGCAAGGCACTGTTCATGCCGCTGAGGCGGATGATCACGGGTCAGGACCACGGTCCCGATATGGCGACTCTCGCCCCGATGATCGGGCGCGAGAGGATCGTCAAACGGCTGAGTGGCGAGACGGCCTGAGCCGCCTCGCCGGGATCGCCATCAGGCGTTGCAGGCGGCCAGTTGCTCGGCCGTAAGCGCCACGCCGCGATAGCTGAAAGCGCTCAACTGGCCCAGTCGCGCGGCGACTCGCCGGCACGCCCGCGTCGCCGGCTGGTTCGCCCCGCCTGTGGCGGTGCAGGCGGCGCCGTCGCAGCGCCAGGACGCGCCGTCGATAATCGTTCGGACGGCCGGCGCCCGGCCGGCATTGGCCAGAACGGCATTGGTCGCGGAGGATTGGGCGACAGCGGGTCCGGCGGCCAACAGGGCCGCGGCGAGAATCAGAGCACGCATGGGGAGGTCTCCGGTTAGGCGGGCCCGACAGCCGGCCCGCTTCACCGTTCACCGTTGTTATAGAAAACTGTCAAGTGCCAGTTGCGAAACGCAACGCACTAACCGGCGCTCCGTGTGATCAATGATCAGTTATCGAAGATCGTGTTGCAAACCCGGCACGCTTTCCGCGGCTTGCATCGCGTCGATCGCCCCCTCGACAGTGTCCCGCACGACCCAGGCCTGGCGGAAGGATTCCGGCGTCATTCGCTCGGCGATGCTGTGCTCCATCACCGCCAGCAACGGATCCCAGAAACCGTTGAGGTTCAGAAAGATCACCGGTTTGGCGTGGAGGTCGAGCCGCTTCCACGAGAGCACCTCGATAGCCTCCTCGAGGGTGCCGACGCCGCCCGGCGCGACAACGAAAGCGTCCGACTGGTCGTACATGATCGTCTTGCGTTCGTGCATCGACGGCACGACGAGCGTCTCGACCTCGTCGAACAACCGTTCGCGGCTGCGTAGAAAGCCCGGCATGACCCCGAGGACGCGCCCGCCTGCGTTGTGCGCCGCTCGCGCCGACGCCCCCATCAGGCCGACTCCGCCGCCGCCATACACCAACCGCCAGCCCACCCGCGCCGTCTGCTCTCCGAACGTGCGAGCCGCCTCGGTGTAGGCCGGGTCGGACAGGTCTGACGAACCGCAGAACAGGCAGACGGATTTGCCCTCGAAGGGTTGGATCACAGGCGCAGACATGGAGCCTCGGAAAGCGGTGGAAGACAGCGGCCGGTTCGGCGCGCTAGATGAGAGACCACTCGTAGCGGTCGGAAGCGTGTGATGAAACGGCCTATCTGTGGCCTGGCGGCGCTCGCGGCGCTGGTCGGCATCCTCGCGGCCTGTTCGCCGGCCGCGCCATCGGCGCCAGAAGGTCCGCCTGAGGGCGGCAATGCATCCGGCGGACGGGTCCAGCCGGATG
>DASRWP010000068.1:0-4616 GCA_035654535.1 Brevundimonas sp. | reverse complement strand
CGTCTTCGGCCTCCGTGTAGGTGTAGGTCGAGCGGACTTCGAGGCCCTCGAAGAGACCATCGTCCCAGCTCTTCTGAGCCGAGATCGCCGCCGAGGCCGAGTAACCGCCGTCATCCAGGTTGGTGAGCAGCAGATCGAACTCGTTCGCCCCGATCGTTCCGTTGGTGGTCCGGCCATAGACAGGACGTCCGTCCGGCGCCGTTCCGATCACGCGGGCGCGCAGGTCGGTATAGTAGAGCGCGTCCTGGAACTGGTTGTAGATAAAGTCGGCCTGCAGGCGGAAGTCCTGGATGAACGGCAGCGAGAAATCGCGGCCGACGGTCAGGTTGTACTTCCAGGCGCTGGGCGTCTGGAAGTCAGGATCCAGAGCAACCACGTTGCCGTTGCCCGGGGTGAAGGTACAGCCCGCGGGCGCCTGTGTGAGGGAGGTCACGCCCTGCAGCGAGGCCGCGGTGCACACCGCGTTGGTGATGCGCGCGCCGTCGTTGCCGAACGGGTTGCCGACCTGAACGTTGGTTCCGATCGCCGAGAACAGGCCGATACCGCCGGAGACGGTCCAGTCGCCGGGCGTCCAGTTGAAGCCGACCCGCGGCATCAACAGATCCTTGCCGTCGAGGTTGGCGGTGTTCTCGAAGCCCTGCCGCGAGACGAAATTCTGGTTGAGCACGGGGCGGTCGTCCATGCTGAACCAGTCGTAGCGGAGACCGTAGGTGACGCGCAGATCGTCGGTGAGCTGCCAGGTGTCCTCGGCATAGAGCGAGGCCAGGTCGTAACCGAAGTCGACCGCGCCGTTGCGCGCCGTGCCGAAGGTGGCCGGAACGGTTCCGCCGGACGGGTTCACGGCTCCCCGAATGAACAGGCCGGACGCATTGCCCGCCAGGAAGTTGGCGTAGCTGGAGAAAGTCCAGCTGCCGAGCGACTGGGACACGAATACGTTCAGGAAGTCCCGGCGCTCGTTCCGGAAACCGGCCAGGAAATCGTGCGATCCCCAGTTGTAACGAGCGATGCCTTCGAAAACAGTGCTCTCGCTATAGAGATAGTTGTCGTGGCGGAAGTTGTCCGCCCCGAACTGGATCTGCGGCGTGCCGGTGCCGGGGAGCACGCCCGCGAGGTCCGCCACGTTGACGGTGACCTGGCCGACGGAAAGGCCGCCGACCGGCCGGGAGTCCGTCTCGGTCTCCTTGTAGGCGTAGCGCAGCTCGGTCGAGAAGGTCGGTGTCCACTGGGAGTTCAGCTGCGCGTTGTAGGTCGTCAGGCGTTCATCCTTGATCCACTGGGTGGATTCGAGGCCGACGCGCGGCTGGGTGACCGAGCTGCCGTTCGAGAAGGCGGAGGTGGAGCTGCCGTTGAACGAGGTGCCCGTCGTTTCCTGGTAGGTGACAGCCAGGCGGTGATCGTCGTTGATGTTCCAGTCGATCTTGGCGAGGAATTTCTCGTCGTTGACCGGAGGAGCCGCCTGTACGAACGAGCCGGTGTCGTAGTTGTAGCGCGTCTGGGCGCCGGCGCGGAAGTTGGCGATCGCCGTGGGGGTGATGCGCGGGATGTCGGTGGTGAAGCCACCGTCCACAGGGCCTTCGTCCAGCGAGAACTGGCTCTCGAACTTCTCGTAGGACAGGAAGAAGAACAGCGTGTCCTGGAGGATCGGGCCGCCGAGCGTCGCGCCCCAGCTGGTTTCTTCGAAGACCCGGTTGTACGGGATCCGGTTCCGGAAGCCGTAGGCAGGGTTGTTCACGCCGTCGATGCGCGTGCGGTTGTCAAAACCCCAGTAGCGCTCGCCCAGCATGGTGTCGTCGCTCATCTCGTAGAAGGCGGAGCCGCTGAAGCTGTTGGTGCCCGACTTGGTGACGGCGTTGATCGCGCCGCCGATGAAGCCGTTGTTGATGACGCTGAAGGGCGCGACGGAGACGTTGACCGCCTGGACTGCGTCCAGCGAGATCGGCGAGCGCTGGGTCGGATAGCCGTTGCCGTTCAGGCCGAACTCGTCGTTCTGGCGGATGCCGTCGACGGTCAGCTGGTTCAGGCGCGTGTTGGTCCCGGCGAAGGAGAGGGCGTCCTCGTTGGAGGGGTCGATGGTGGCGAACGGATCGAGCCGGGCAACGTCCTTCAGGTCACGGCTGATGGACGGCAGCGACTGGATGGTGTCGGCCCCGTAGTTGGAAGCGGAACCCGCGCCGAAATCATTGGCGAACCGGCGACCGGAAGAGACGATCACGTCGCCGAGCTCTGCCGCGCCGCTATAGATGGTCACATCGCCATTCGCGGGATCCGCGACGCCGATTGCGCTGAGCTGGCTTGCTCCCTGCCCGCCGGCGGATGTGGCGGAGATCGTGTAGGGCCCGCCAACGCGCAGGCCGCGCGCCGTATAGAAGCCGTTGGCGTCCGCCACAGTCGTGACGGTCGTGCCGGTCGGCTCGTGCGTAATCGTTACCGTGGCGGCGGCGGCGCCGGCGCCATTTGCGTCAGCGATGCGACCGCGGATCGCGCCGGTCGTCTCCTGCGCATGCACCGCCGAGGCGGCCATGACGCTGCAGAGGGCGGTTGTCGCCCAGAACACGCGTTTGCGGTTCGTCATACTCTATCCCCGATGAAAGATGGGCGCGCGCGCCCGGCGACCGGCGGCAGCCGGTAAAATCCCGCCCCCTCTAGGCGTACCGTCAGAAAGTGGGACGACATTCGTGTGACAGTGACGTGACAGCGCCGGGTGGTGACACATGAGACACACCGCTGCAGGCGGTTTAGCTGTGGATGACCCGCGGATCCGCCGGAACGACACGCGCGCGTTCGCGCCTGCAGGGGCGGTCGGCGCATGCGACAAGACGGCTGCGATGGTGGCTGGAGGCGGGCTCGAACCGCCGACCTGTGGGTTATGAACGGTCCGCGCCCGAGGCCTTAGCCGATTGATCCTGTTCGGCATTCTGCCCTGCCCTCGACGACGGTTCGGGACTATTCCGGGGCTTGTTCCCTGCGGGGCTGCTCGGACCACTTCCCGCGTTGAGCAAATCCGAGGATGTCACCAACGGCCCAGAGGATGGAGTTCAGGACCGTGATCGGGATCGCGCCGTCATCCACGACCAGCGCGAGCGTGAAGCTGAGCCCCATGCCTGGCAGCTTCCCGACGGCGATGACGTCGCCATCCTGCAGCGGCCTGCTCCAGATCTCTGGGTCGTTGTCGGGCGTGGCGACGATCTTGGCGATGTTCGCCGCTTCGTCGATGTCCACACGGGCCACTTGGGCGCGGGTGGCGGCGGTCGTTATCAGACGGTGCTTGTCCTGATTGCTGAGCGCCTGAAGTGCGGTCAGAGCCTCAGGGTATCGAGCGCGGATTTCCTCGACGATGCCGACGACGGGCGCGAGGCCCGCAAGTCGCTTACGATCGTTCGCCGGCAGCGGCTTGGTCAGGTCACCGATCGGGAACTGGACCTTCGCCAAGCTGGCATTCGGCTCGTAGTGGTGAACCAGGCAGCAGGCGACAAGATCGAGGCTCGATCGCATGTTGTGCAGGAAGTCGCCGATCATTGCGCCAAGCTCAGGCGGCGGGCCCTCGCCAAGTCTCACCCGGTAGACGATGTCAGGCTTGGCTCCTTCAGCGTAGAGCGACGCGCCGCCCTCCCTGAACCGGTTGGCCAGCGCAGCAACCTCGGCGTGGTGCTTTTCGCCGCGGTCATATTTGACGAGGGCCCCGTTCAGGCGAAGGGCTGGCGTGACCATCAGCCGGCCTTGGCGTCGGAGGCCTCGCCGCCGGTCGCTGGGGCGGGATCGGCCCGGCCGTGGATCTCGGCCAAGGCGTTTCGCACGTCATCTTCGATCGCGTGGGCGTAGACCATGGTCGACTTGATGTCCGCGTGGCCCAGCAGCTTCTGCGCCACGCGGATATTCTTCGTTTTCCGCAGGGTCTGCATGGCCGCGTGGTGGCGAGTGGCGTGGATGCCCTTCATGCCTTTGGAAGCACGGAGTCCGGACCGGGTCATGGCCCGGCGCACGGCGATCTCCAGCCCGCCATAGGTCAGCGGCTTGAGAACCACCTTGCCGGCAGGCCCGGGCAGTCGGCGTTCGCGGAACCACACCGTCGTCAGCTTGGCCGCCTGGGCTCGTCCGAGTCGCGCGGCCAGCTGGGCGGCGTCCTCGGGCAGCAGGGGGATCACGTGGTCATCGGCGCCCTTGCGCTCGCGCAGCTTGACCCGGGCGTCGTCCAGATCCGACACGTCCAGATCGTCGAGGCTGAAAAACAGTTCGGCCAGGCGCACGCCGTAGCGTCGGGCGAAGTCGATCATGGGATGCCAGTGCGGGCGGACCTCGGCCAGCATTCGCTCATAGTCGTCGCCCGCGAACTCCGTCGGCTTGGGCTTCGGCTCGGAACGGCGGAGGGCGGCCCAGTCAATCTCGGGCAGCTTGGCCTCCCACGTCCGGCGGGCGCGGTTCAGGATCGGACGCAGGGTGTCGATCATGTCCCGGTTGACGGTGGAGTCGCTGGGGAGATAGCGGCGGGCGTCGTCGGCTTGGCTATGGACCCGCGTCTGGCCGCGCCGGCGCTCGATCGCCTTGGCGATGACCTTGGTCGTGATGTCGCGGAGGGGCGTGCCCGGCCCGATCAGGGTGACGACGCGCTCGATGCGCGC
>DASRWP010000067.1:0-5908 GCA_035654535.1 Brevundimonas sp. | reverse complement strand
GTAGCCGCGATGGGCCAGCCGGACGCCGCGTTCATAGAGATTTTCGCCGAGTGCCATGTCGCCGCGCTTATCCCCCGGGTCAGGCTCGGGGGCAACGGGCCTCAGGCCGCGCCGGCGAGGCTAGTTCGGGTGTCGGGCTGTTTACGATCGAGCGCCTGCCGCATCGCGTCCACAGCGGCCTCGATGGCGACCATGGTCGAGGCGTGACGGGCCGGGTAGTCCGCAACCTGTTTCAGCGCCCGGAGGCCTTCGAAGCGCCCGGTCGGGCCATCGCCGCCGGCCTTCAGCATCGCCGACATGGCGTCGCGGGCGTTTGTAAGTTCGTCCAGCGAGGCGCCGAGGATGCTCTCGCCCAACACACCGGCGGCGGCTTGTCCGAGGGCGCAGGCCTTCACGTCCTGAGCAAAGGCGGCGACCCGCCGGGCGGCGTCCAGCGACACGTCGATCACGGCCTTGGAACCGCACAGCTTGGCCACGCGCTCGCCCGTTCCGTCCGGCGCAGGCAGACGACCGCTGTGCGGCAGATTGGCCGCCAGCTTCAGGATGCGCGCGCTGTAGAGCTCGTCGATCATGGACGAAATATAGGCGATCAGCCGCCCTGGAGCGAGCCCCAGGTCCGGGCCTGATCGACGCCCGCGGCGCCCGCCCGCTCGCGCAGCCAGGCCAGATTGCTGTCTGCGGCCTCGGGCGGCAGGTCGCGGCGGAGCATCTGCTCGGCCTCGCCCATCTTGCCGGTCAGGCCCAGCACCATCGCCAGATTCAGCCGCACCTTGAGCGAGGCGCCCGGCTGCGCCGCCGCCCGCCGCAGCAGCGGCTCCGCCGACGCCGTGTCGCCGCGGGTCATCGCCGACATGGCCATATTCGTCAGCACGTCCGGATTGTCGGGGGAGATGGCCAGCGCCTGCGCCCAGGCGGCGCGGGCGTCTTCGGACCGGCGGACCTGTTCATAGGCGGCCCCCAGCAGCGACCATGCCCGCCAGTCGCCGGGACGGGCATTCCGGGCCTGTTCGAGGGCGGCGATCCCGTAGAAGGCCTGCCCGCGGGCGATGTGGGCGCGCCCGACCTCGAGCATGGCCTCGACATTGGCCGGCTGGACCATCAGCACCTTGCCGGCCATCTCGGCGGCCTGGTCGAAGCGCCCCAGCTCGCGCAGCGCAACGGCGGCCTTGACCCCCGCGACCGGGTCCATCGGGTCGATCTCGGCCTGATCGGTCCAGAATATCTGTCGAGCCAACGGGTCAGCCCGGTCGTAGGCGGCGCGGACATCGGCCGCGGCGGGCTGGCGGACGCGGGGCGCCTCGGGCCCGGGCGCGACCTGCGCGAAAGCCATCGCCGGAAGGGCCGACCCTCCAAGCAGCAGGGCGGTTGCGATAAGGGCGGTCGTGCGCGACATGGACAGGCGCTCCGGAAGGTTCGGGTCGAGAATCAGGCCTTCGCGTCAATCCTTGGTTAAGATCGCCCCGTCAGGGGCCGGAAAGGCCGCCCATGTCCGTCCTGCACCCCGATCTGCTGACGACCGCTACAGACGGCGCCGTGCCGGTGCGGTTCGTGGGCCCCGCAGGCCAGATCGATCCTTCGATCCGGCCGTGGGCGGACGCCAACGGATTCGAGGGCAAGCCGGGTCAGCTTCTGATCGCGCCGGACGCCTCTGGCGGGGTGGCGGCGGTGCTCGTCGGGGCCGGTGAGGCCTTCGACCCCATGTCGGCGCGAGCCCTGCCCGCCCGCCTGCCGCCGGGACTGTACCGGCTGGAGGTCGAGTCCGGGCACGCTGAGCTAACCTCGCTGGCCTTCCTGCTGGGGAGCTATGCTTTCGACCGCTACAAGGCCCGCCCCGAGCGAGGGGCGGTCAGGCTGGTCGCGCCGGACGGCGTGGATATCGCGGCGGCGCTGCGCATCGCCTCGGCCTGCGCCCTCGCCCGTGAGATGATCGACACCCCCGCCGCCGATATGGGCCCGTTGCAGATCGAGACGATCGCGCGGGAGATCGCCGAGGAGGCCGGCGCCACGATCGCCGTGACTACGGCTGACGCGCTGCTTGAGGAGAACTACCCGGCCGTCCACGCCGTCGGCCGCGCCGCCGCACCCCACCGGGCCCCGCGGGTGATCGAGATCGGCTGGAACCTCGACCGGACCGGGCTGCCGCTGGTGGCTCTGGTCGGCAAGGGGGTGGTGTTCGACTCCGGGGGTCTGGACATCAAGCCCGCCGCGGGCATGCGCAACATGAAGAAGGATATGGGTGGCTCGGCCCATGCACTGGCGCTGGGACGGCTGGTGATGCAGGCGGACCTGCCGGTGCGGCTGGTGGTGCTGGTCGCCGCCGTCGAGAACGCCATCTCCGGCGACGCCTTCCGGCCCGGCGACGTCCTGTCCAGCCGCAAGGGCCTGAGCATAGAGATCGGCAACACCGACGCCGAAGGCCGGCTGATCCTGGCCGATATCCTGACCCGCGCGGGCGAGCATTCGCCGGACCTGACGCTCGACTTCGCCACCCTGACCGGCGCGGCGCGGGTGGCGCTCGGTCCCGAGCTCCCGCCGCTCTACACCGACGACGACGTGCTTGCCGGCGAGTTGCTCGAGGCCGGGCAGGCTGTGCGCGACCCGCTGTGGCGGATGCCGCTGTGGCCGGGCTATCGCAGCGCGGTCGAGGCCGAGATCGCCGACCTTCGGAACGACTCCGCCGCATGGGCGCAGGCCGGATCGGTGACCGCCGCCCTGTTCCTGCAGAGGTTCGCGCCGACGACCGGGTCATGGGCGCACATGGACATCTTCGCCTGGAATCCGAAGGCCCGCCCGGGCTGGCCGGAGGGCGGGGAGGCGCAGGCGCTGCGAGCCTGTTTCGAGTTGCTGACGCGGCGGTTTCGGCCACAATAACGCCTCGGTTCGTTAACGGGCTTTTCGGCTTCTGTCGATAAGACGACAGATCAACCGGACGACCCTTCGCTTGACTTCAACCGCCGCCGCCCTCGACCCGCGCACCACGCTCGCCCGGCCCGATCTGGCCGATCAGGCGCTGGAAGGCCTTGTGCACGCGGCGGCGTATCGCGCGGTCCGGCCGATGCACTGCGGAGCGCCCGTGGCGGATATCGACGCCGAGCCCGTCGCCGGCCCCGCCCCGCTGGATCAGCTGATCTTCGGTGAAGCGTTCGACGTCCTGCTGACAGAAGGCGATCGCATGTGGGGCCAGGCCCGCCGCGACGGCGTCGTCGGCTGGGTGGACGCCGCCGCCCTTCTGGAAGGCGCCCCCTTGCCGACGGGCATGGTGACCCGCGCGGACGCCGCCCTGCCGCTCAACGCCATGGTGCGAGGCGCCGGTCAGGCCGGCGTCTCAGGGATCGGCGACTTTCCCGACGATGTGATCGCCGTCGCCCAATCCCTGCTCGGAGCGCCGCACCGGCTCGGCGGTCGCACGCCGGCGGGGACGGACTGCAGCGGGCTGGTGCAACAGGCGCTTTACGCATGCGGCCGCGCCGGTCCCCGATATGCCGATCAGCAGGCGCGACTGGGCCAACCGGTCGAACGGTCCGCCGTTCGCCGCGGAGACCTCGCTGTATGGCTGAATGCGGACGAAGGTCCGTGGAAGGGTCACTCCGCCCTGGTGCTGGACGAGGGCCGCGTCCTGCATGCCTCCGGCGCTCACGGCGCCGTGGTGATCGAGGATCTCGCGGGCGCCGAGACGCGCTACGAAGCTGCGGGGTTCACCGGCCCCGTCTTCCGTCGCCTCTGACAACGAAAAAGGCCCCACCGTTTCCGGCAGGGCCCTTCACAGGTTCGACGCCGATCAGCGCGGCGTGCTGGTCGCGGCCGGCGCGGCCTGCGCCGACGTCTGGGTGGTCGATTGAGCCGCCGGTGAAGCGCCGCTGACAGGGGCGCCTCCGGCCTGACCGCCTGCGCCCTGAGCCGCCTCGGCGGCTCCCGGGGCGACCGGGGCTCCCTCGGCGGCGGCGGCTGGCGCGGCGCCCGGCTGACGCGCGGGGTCCGGCGCGGGGATCGCCACGCCGGTAGAGCCCTGGCTCCGCAGCCAGGCGATCAGATTCACGCGGGTGTTGGTGTCGCGGATGCCGGCGAACGACA
This sequence comes from Brevundimonas sp., assembly GCA_035654535.1. GTDB lineage: Bacteria > Pseudomonadota > Alphaproteobacteria > Caulobacterales > Caulobacteraceae > Brevundimonas. The sequence continues at coordinate 1,837 of DASRWP010000067.1, read as the reverse complement.
TCTTGGTGCCGGGCACATAACGGGCCGGCGCGGTGATGAACTTGTCCATCGCGTCCAGCGACCAGGTCGGATCTTCAGCCCGGTGACCGGTCATGGCGTCGGAATAGGCGAAGCCGGCCTGACCGGCCACAGCACGGCCGAGCACGGCGTACAGGTTCGGGCCGATGCCGTTGGCTCCGCCGGCGTTGACCGTGTGGCAGGCCTGGCAGCGTGCGAAGGCGGCCTCGCCGGCGGCCAGATCGGCGGTCGGCAGGACCGTGCCCCAATCCGGCGGCAGCTCCGCTTCCTCGGCGCCGGCAGCCGCTTCCTCCGGCGCATCGACGAAATAGCCCATCTTTTCCGGGGCTTCAGTGTGGTAGATCAACGCCGTTCCCTCGCGCACCGCGAGGATGACGAAAGCGGTCGCCAGTCCGGCGCCCAGAATCTTGTTCCACTTCAGATCGCCGCTCATGCGCGTCGTCTCATCCCGTTTTTGAGGCCCGACCATAGCGAGGAGGGGCGAATTCTTGCGTGGGCGTCTCTTACACGCTAGCGCGGCCTTCGCAACCGGCGGAAGCTGGCCCGAGCGTCGCAGCCCCAGCCTTTGTCAGGACCCAACGTGAACCCCCTGATCCTGATCCCCGCACGGATGGCCGCGACCCGCCTGCCGAACAAGCCGCTGGCCGATATTGGCGGGGTTCCGATGATCGTGCGGGCGTGGGAGCGGGCGGTGCTTTCTGGCTTGCCCGTGGCCGTGGCGGCGGGGGACCGCGAAATCGTGGAGGCGATCGAGGCCGCAGGGGGCCGCGCCGTCCTGACCGATCCGGACCTGCCGTCGGGTTCGGACCGCATCCGCGCCGCGCTCGACGCCATCGATCCCGAGGGAAGCCACGACGCGGTGATCAACCTGCAGGGCGACATGCCGTTCGCTGATCCCGGCCTGGCCCGCGCCTGCGCCGACCTGCTGGCCGCCGAACCGGCCTGCGACATCGCCACCCTCGTCGCCGCCGAGGCCGATGCGTCGGATCGGAACAATCCGGACGTCGTCAAGGCCGTCCTGGCCCTCCCCGAGGGAGGCCGCCACGGCCGCGCCTTGTATTTCACCCGCTCGACCCTGTTCGGCGGTGGGCCGGTGTGGCGCCACATCGGCCTCTACGGCTATCGCCGCGCGGCGCTGGAGCGGTTCTGCGCCGCCCCGCCGTCGCCGCTGGAACGGCGCGAAAAGCTGGAGCAGCTGCGGGCGCTGGAGATGGGCCTGCAGATCTGGGCCGCCGTCATCGATGAAGCCCCCCTGTCGGTCGACAATCCGGCCGACCTTGAGGCTGCCCGAGCGCTGGCGGGCTAGCGATCCGGCGAAGCCGGCTTCGATTGATCTCCCGATCAGGGGCCGGAAGGTTCATCACAACGGGTCACAACGAGCACAACGCGAGAGGCGCCACGCACGGACCCCGTCGTGTCCGTTGTGGTTTCGTCGTGTTCGTTGTGATGAACCTTCGGACGGCCGTCGGCCCCTGATCGGATTCCGGCTTCGCCGGGGAAGGACGACCTAGACCTCGAACCCGTCGACCCACGCCTGCAGCAGGGTGCGGGCGATGGCGATGGGGGGTGGGGCCTTGATCGAGGGGTGGGTTCCGGCCAAGCAGGCGCGGGCCTCGTCCCGCGTCAGCCATGCCACCGCCTCCAGCTCGGTCTGGTCGGGGCGGGCGTCGTCGCCGTCGACCTCGGCGATCAGGCCGATCATCAGCTGCGAGGGAAAGGGCCACGGCTGGCTGGAGTGGTAGCGGACGGCGGTGACGGTCAGTCCGGCCTCCTCGGCGATCTCCCGGGCGCAGGCCTCCTCGATGGTCTCGCCGGGCTC
>DASRWP010000066.1:0-1602 GCA_035654535.1 Brevundimonas sp. | reverse complement strand
AAATGGACCGTGCGCGAGATGGAGGACCGCTACCGCCGCATGTCCAAGCTCGGCGTGCGCAACATCGCCTCCTACAACGAGCGGGCCCGCGAGGCCGTGGCCAAGGGCGAGCATTTCGAGCGCACCGTCCAGACCGGCTTCGACGAACAGGGCCGCCCGGTCTACGAGTCCGAGAAGATCCGCCCCGAACCCATGCCCTTCCTCGTCGTCGTCATGGACGAGATGGCCGACCTGATGCTGGTCGCCGGCAAGGACGTGGAAGGCGCTGTTCAGCGTCTGGCCCAGATGGCCCGCGCCGCCGGCATCCACCTGATCATGGCCACCCAGCGCCCGTCGGTCGACGTCATCACCGGCACCATCAAGGCCAACTTCCCGACCCGGATCAGCTTCCAGGTCACCTCAAAGATCGACAGCCGCACCATCCTCGGCGAACAGGGCGGCGAGCAGCTGCTGGGGCAGGGCGACATGCTCTACATGGCCGGCGGCGGCCGCATCACTCGCCTGCACGGTCCGTTCGTGACCGATCAGGAGGTCGACGAGGTCTGCAAACACCTGCGTTCGCAGGCGGAGCCCGACTACCTCGACCTGATCACCGACGATCCCGACGGCGACGGCGACGCAGCCTTCGACGACGAGGGCGGCGGCGGTTCCGGTGACGACCTCTACGACCGCGCCGTCGCCGTGGTCACCCGCGACCGCAAGGCCTCGACCAGCTACATCCAGCGCCGCTTGCAGATCGGCTACAACCGCGCCGCCTCCCTGATCGAGCGGATGGAGCAGGAGGGCGTCGTCAGTCAGGCGAACCACGCCGGCAAGCGCGATATCCTGGCGGGGCCTCCGCCGATGTAGGCTGGGGGCTCACCCACCTCCGCTCATCCCCGCGAAAGCGGGGACCCAGTTCTTTGGATGTTGCAGCGGTTGCCGGGCCTGCCCGCTCGACAGTCCTGAAATGCCGGCGTCAGGCTGGACAGCACTGGGTGCCCGCTTTCGCGGGGATGAGCGGAGGAGAAGATCGGAACCCTTCCCGATGAACACCGCTTCATTCCAGCGCCGGAATATGGTCAGGCTCGGGTCACGTCCTCGACAGACCGTTCGGCCATACCCCTTTCATCGACAACCATCCCGAACGGGAGAGACCATGACCGTATCACGCCGCGCCTTCGCGCTTGGGACCGCCGCCATCGCTGCGGTCGCCGCCCTGCCCGCCGCCGCCCAGAGCAATCTCTCGGCTGAGGATCGCGCGGTCCTCGCCCAGGCCCAGACCTATCTGCAGAACCTCAGCTCGGCCCAGGGCAACTTCGTCGAGACCACCGGCGCCCAGCGCCGCGAGGGCCGCTTCTGGCTGCAGCGTCCCGGCAAGATGCGCTTCGAATACACCAACCCGGCCGGCCTGCTGGTCGTGTCGGATGGCTCGAACGTGAAGCGCTACGATCCGCGCCTCAACGTCTTCCGCGAGGTGCCGCTGCGGCTGACCCCGCTGTCGGTCTTCCTCGCCCGGAACGTCCGCCTCGACCAAGGCGTGCAGATCAGCCGCGTGACCCGCATGGACTCCGGCGCCTTCGCCATCACCGCCCGCGACGCGCGACGGCCGAACGAGGGCTC
>DASRWP010000065.1:0-1775 GCA_035654535.1 Brevundimonas sp. | reverse complement strand
GGCCGAGGTTCAGCCTTGCATCGACGTTCTCCGGCTGTTCCGCGAGAACGCTTTCAGACAGGGCGATCGCCTCGCTGTGGCGGGAGGCACGCCGCGCATCGACCGCTGCGGCGTACCGCGCCGCCAGGGGCGCCTGAACCGCCTGGACGGCCTCAGCCGGGGCGGCATGCAAGACCATCGCTCTGGCTGTGTGCAGCGGCGGCGGAGAGCACGCGCCGGATGCGCTGACTGAGTTCGTCCGGAATGAAGGGTTTGACCAGATAGTCGGCGGCGCCGAGTTCGAGTGCGCCCACGATATCGGAGTCGCGCTTCAACGCCGTCAACATGATGACCGGCGTGGGATCGCGCTGCTGGGGCGACTTGAGGCGGCGGAGCAGCTCGAAGCCGTCGATGACAGGCATCATGGCGTCCAGCACAATCAGATCCGGACCGTGTTCGGCCACCGCAGCCAGCACCTCGCCCCCATGCTCCAGGGCGATGACATCATGGCCGTCGGCCGCGAGCCGGTGCTGCAGAAGGGCGCGGAGAAGGGGATCGTCGTCTGCGATCAGGATTCGGGCCACGCTCATACTCCAACTGCCCCGACCCACAAGCGAGACTAAACGATCTGGATGAATCGTACCTTTAAAATGCGGGCCGAACTGAGGTTCAGTCGGAAGGGCCGATGGCGGAGAGGGTGGGATTCGAACCCACGGTACCCGTAAAGGCACGCCGCATTTCGAGTGCGGTACATTCGACCACTCTGCCACCTCTCCGCGGGGCCGATAGACGCTTGGTCGAGCGAGCGGCCTCTCTAATGGCCGTGACGGCGCGCCGCAAGCACCCGGACCGAGAAAACCGTCAGCGCTGCCCGGGAAGCGGCAGGCCGAGCGCCTCGCCGGCGGACCGGTCGACGTGATTTCTCGCGAAAAGCTCCGCCGGACGGCCGCCGGTGGCTCCGGACATCCGTCCGGTCCGGGTTACCAGACCGGTCCGCTCAACGCCTCGCCGGAAGTTCTGCTTGTGCAACGACAGGCCGGCCACCGCCTCGGCGGCGGTCTGCAGCTCCGACAGGGTGAAGGTCTCCGGCATCAGATCGAATAGCACCGGCCTGTACTTCAACTTGCTTCGCAACCGGCCCAGCCCTGTCGCGAGGATACGACGGTGGTCGGACGCCATGGGCCTGCCCGAGGTCGGAGGGATGGCGTCACGCCTCTGGTCCCGCGCCGCCTCGGCGACCAGCCCTGCTTCATAAAGCAGCTCGTAGCGCTCCAGCACCCACTCCTCGTTCCAACGGTGGCCCGGGCTGGTCGCGAACAGAGTCTCGACCCTGAGCCCGCGGCGCGCATCCGCAGCGGCCCATACGGAGAGTTCCGCGACGAGCGGCGCGAGGCAGTCGGGAGCGCCCTCACGGCGGTCCTCCCACGGGAAGACGTCCACCACAGGCGTCCAGCGTGCCTGTGGTGCGTCGGCGGCGTCGGCCGTGAGCGCCAGATAGCCGATAGAGACCTCCCGCCGCCGCTCGGGGCCCTGGGTCGCCCGGGGAGACCCGCGCCCAAGGTCGCCAAACGTGTACAGCTGCTCGACGAAGCCGAGGCGAAAGTCGGTCTGCGCCGTCACGAAATCGCGAAGGGCCCGCTCGAAGGTTCGGTCGCGGGCGGGGTCGAATGGGCCAAAGGGCAGGGCGGTCCCGGCCTCGCCGTCGCCAGCGGTCGTCAGCACGCAAGCCTTGCGGTCGCGAAGGGCGATGACGACCGCCGAAAGGCCGATGCGCACCCCCTGTTCGTCCGCGCCCG
>DASRWP010000064.1:0-2048 GCA_035654535.1 Brevundimonas sp. | reverse complement strand
CATGCGTTCAACTCATCGCGTGCTTGTCAGGCACTCACCCCCACACCGGGCCCTCCCGGTGCGTCCCTCTCGGACAGAACCCGCCGACAGGGGCGGTGGTCAGCAAGCGCGGACGCCGTAGCCGACAGTAGCTAAAAATAGTATCAGAGCTGCACGCTTCATAATACTTCAGGATTACATGACGTAAACGTCATCGTGGATGATGATAATTATCTTGATTGAGTCAACTGAAATTCTTTCTGTTATCCACGTAAGTCATGGGTGGCGCCATTACTTGTCTTTCGTTTTTGAGGACCCGGGGTGTCGCGGATGCCCGGTCGCGTCTAGAATCGGCGAATGAAACGAGCGCTCGGCCCCAACTGGACCCTTGAGACGCTGTGCGCCCATCCCGTGTGTGGCGTTGACGAGGCGGGGCGCGGTCCGTGGGCGGGACCGGTTTCAGCCGGCGCGGTGATCCTGAACCCCGCGGATCTTCCGGAGGGGATTGACGATTCCAAGGCGCTGACCCCCGCGCGGAGGGCGTCTCTGGAGGTCGAAATCAAGACCCGCGCCGTCGCCTGGGGCGTCGGCTTCGCCTCGGTCGACGAGATCGCGGAGTTGAACATCCTGCAAGCCACCGGTCTGGCCATGTGTCGGGCGATTCAGGCGCTGGCGGTGAAGCCGGCGGTGGCGCTCGTGGACGGCAACTACCGCTTCAGGCTCCCGTGCGACGTGCAGACGGTGGTCGGCGGAGATGGGCTGTCACTGTCCATCGCCGCCGCCTCGATTCTGGCCAAGACGGCGCGGGACCGGCTGATGGTCGAACTGGACGCCGAGTTTCCCGGCTACGGTTTCGCCTCGCACAAGGGCTACAATGCGCCGGCGCATCAGGCGGCGCTCAGAACCCTCGGCCCGTGCCCGGCCCACCGCCGCAGCTGGGCGCCGATCCGGGCGCTGCTGGATCCTCTAGACCTGTAGGGCGCCGCCCAGCAGGGCGCCGACCAGGGCCGCAATCATACCGCCTCCGACGATGGTGGCCCAGGCGGGCAACGCGGCGAGTTCTTCCTTCAGACCCGGTGCGGTCCCATAGCCGTCATTGGCCGGGCGCGGGTCAAAACGTTTCGACACCGGCGGGCGCCATGCCACGGTCTCGAACGCATCGGCGGTGCGACCATAGGCCTGATGGGCGTGGCGCCGATGGGCGGGGGTGATCGACAGCTGGTCCATGCGTCGGATAACGGGCATGAGTCCGTCCTGTTCCGAACGATTGCCGTCAGGCGGCGTCGGCCAGTTTCAGCGGCCGCTCGCCGACGACGAACAGGTATTCGACGTTTCTCAACCGCCCGACGGAGCCGACCTTTTCGCCCTTCTGGTTATGAATGCCGATGCGCGCGCCGACGTAGCGGGGGTGCTGGATTTCGATGACCTGCACCTCCCCCCGCGCCGACAGCATCTCCACCAGCTCGTCCCGTCCCAGATAGCCCTCGTCGTTGAACGAGACGACCAGATTGGGCGCCTTCAGACCCTCGATCACCGACCGCAGCGCGGGCGCGATGCCGGGACGGCTGTTGAACGGACTCTTCCGGGTGCGGACGTCTATCCGCTTGTTGGCTACCCCGTAGGTTTCGGGCTTGTCCCAAAGCACCAGGCTCTCCCAGCAGTGATAGTTGCCGAGGTAGGAGTGCTGATTGTAGGGCGGGTCGAGGTAGACGAGGTCTGCGTCGATCCGGGGCGCCAGCTCGACGGCGTCCGTGCGCGTCGCCTTGCAGGGCCCGGCAGCGACGCCGGGAAGGAGGTCCGGAATCCGTAGTTCGAGCGGCTTCAGCGCCCGCGCCGCCCACGATTTCATGTAGGCCATCTGCAGGCCAGCGGTGGAATCGACCCGGTCCGCCGCCTCCATCAGACTGACCAAAGCGATCGCCTCGAGTTCCGGCTCCAGCCCCATCGCGGCGATACGGTCGCGCATCGCATCGATGCGGGCCCCGTTCTCAGGCGAGAAGTATCGGGCGTCCTCGCAGAAGGTACGCGTGAACCAGCCCGACTCGGGCTTCACGTCGCGCAGTTCCGCC
>DASRWP010000063.1:0-3556 GCA_035654535.1 Brevundimonas sp. | reverse complement strand
ACCCCCGCCGCTCCCCGACCAGCCCCTGCCCGAGGCGGCGCAGGAGGCGCGGGCGCAGGCGCTGTTCGACGACATCCGCTGCGTCGTCTGCCAGCACGAGGCCATCGCCGACAGCCCGGCGGGCATCGCGGCCGACATGCGCCGGCTGGTGCGCGAGGAAATCTCGGCGGGGCGGACGGACGGGCAGATTCGCGAGGATCTGGTGCGGCGCTACGGCGACTTCGTATTGTTCAAACCGCCGGTGCGGCTGGGGACCTGGCTGCTTTGGTTCGGGCCGCTGCTGGCGTTGTTGGCCGTGGTCGCGGTGCTGCTCAGGCGCGCGAGGCGGCGCGCCCCGGACACCCTTCCGCTCTCGCCCGAGGAAGAAGCGCGGCTGGCGGATATTCTCGCGGTCGGGGAGGTTCGCCGTGATCCTGACGCAAAGGCGTCTGACGACTGACGTTCGGCGGCCCGAACATCGCGCTGGTGCGTTGGTGTAATGGCCACCCACCCTATATCCGTCGCTGAACAGGGGCGTTTCGACGCCTGAGAGGAACGCAAAGAACTCCATGATGAAGCGCAAGGAATTCATGCTGGGGGCTGTCGCCGGCCTCGCCTTCGCCGCCGCGGCCACCGCCGGGGGCGTGATCGACTGGCCCACTGCCGAGGCCGGCCCCGTCGCCGGCTCCAGCGGTCGGCTGGCGCCCAGCGCGGGCGCGAACGGGCTGGCCTTTGCGCCGCCGCAGGGCGCGCCGCTCAGCTTTGCCGACATCTTCGCCCAGGTCGCGCCCGCCGTGGTGCAGATCGACGTCAAGACGCGGGTTCGCCGGCCCAGCATGATCCAGATCCCGGGTCTGCCCTTCGCCATCCCCAATCCGAACGGCGGCCAGCAGCCGGGCGAGGAGGGCGAGGAGGGCGAGGGCGGCGCCACCGCCATGGGCGCCGGCTCCGGCTTCTTCATCGCCGCCAACGGCTTCATCGTTACCAACAACCACGTCGTGGCCGACGCCACCGAGATCACGGTCAAGCTGGCCGACGGCCGCGAGCTCGAGGCCACGGTGGTCGGCACGGACCCGGCCACGGACCTGGCGGTGATCAAGGTGGAGGGCCGTGACTTCCCCTTCGTCTCGTTCGAGGACCGGGCCCAGCCCCGCGTCGGCGACTGGGTCATCGCGGTCGGCAACCCCTTCGGTCTGGGCGGCACCGCCACGGCGGGCATCGTCTCGGCCCTGTCGCGCCAGAACCTCGACGACGAGACGGCCCAGTACGTCGACTTCCTCCAGATCGACGCCGCAATCAACCGGGGCAACTCGGGCGGGCCGACCTTTGACATCTATGGCCGGGTGATCGGCGTGAACTCCGCCATCTACTCCCAGACCGGAGGCTCCGTCGGCATCGGCTTCGCCATCCCGGCCAACATCGCCAAGAGCATCACCGATCAGCTGATGGAGCGGGGACGGGTCGAGCGGGGGTATGTGGGGCTGTCTCTCTGGACCCCGACTCCCGACGCTTGGGAGGCTCTGGGCCAGCCGCGTGAATTCAAGGGCGCGCTCGTTCAGTCGGTCAATCCCGGCGGGCCGGCGGAACAGGGCGGCGTCCGCGTCGATGACATTATCGTAGCGGTCAACGGTCAGGCGGTCGCCAGCAGCACTGAAGCGTCCCGCCGCGTTGGCGAGGCGCGCCCGGGCGAGGCCATCCGTCTCGAAATCATCCGCGGCGGCCGGCGTCAGACTTTGAACGTCCGCGCGACCGTCCGTCCTCCGGAGGCGGAGCTGAACGCGCAGGAGGGTTCGGCGGAGGGCAGCGCGGCTCCGGTCCAGCCGCCTGCCGCGCAGGGCGAACCGGTCGAGGGCATCAGCGTCACGCCGCTGACGGCCGCCCTCCGGTCGCGCTACAGCATCCCTGAGACCGTGAACGGCGTGTTCATTACCGAGGTCGCGCGCACAACGCCGGCCGGGCGGCTGGGGCTTCAGGCTGGCTTCGTCATCACCCGCGTGAACACGCAGGCGGTCACGACCGCCGCCGAGTTCCGGGCGGTCGTCGCCGCCGCGAAGCAGGCGGGCCGGCCGAGCGTTCTGCTGTATGTCCGCCTGCCCCAAGGCGCCGTTCGCCCCGTCCCGATGAAGTTCGACGACGGCGAATAGGACCTGAACAAGCCGTAACTGCCCGGATCGCCGCCGATGCGCTAACATCGGCGGCGATTCACGTTTGAGGGGCTGATTCCATGCGCATTCTGGTGGTCGAGGACGACGCCGAGGCCGCGACCGCGATGGTCCGGGGCCTGACCGAGGCGGGCCATGAACCTACGCACGCCGTCGATGGCGCCTTCGGTCTGCTGGAGGCGCAGAAGGGCGGCTACGACGTCTATGTGGTCGACCGGATGATGCCCCGTCTCGACGGCATCGGCATGGTCGAGACCCTGCGCAAGGACGGCGACCAGACGCCGGTGCTGTTCCTGTCGGCCCTGGGCGAGGTCGACGACCGCGTGGCGGGGTTGAAGGCCGGCGCCGACGACTATCTGGTCAAGCCCTATGCCTTCTCCGAACTGATCGCGCGCGTCGAGGCCCTGTCCCGGCGCCGCGAGACCGGTTCGGTCGCCACAATGCTGAAGGTCGGCGAGCTGGAGATGAACCTGATCTCGCGCAACGTCCACCGCGCCGGCCGCGAGATCGACCTGCAGCCGCGCGAGTTCCAGCTGCTTGAGTTCCTGATGCGCCACGCCGGCCAGTCAGTGACCCGCACCATGCTGCTGGAGAAGGTCTGGGAATACCATTTCGACCCCCAGACCAACGTCATCGACGTCCACATCAGCCGCCTGCGCGCCAAGATCGACAAGGGCTTCGATCACGCCATGCTGCAGACGGTCCGCGGCGCGGGGTATCGGCTCGAGGCCTGATTTCAGGCCATGAAACTCCCCTCGCTCCTCCGCCGAACGCCCTTCCGGCTGACGCTGCTGTTTCTGGCGCTGTTCGCGGCGGCGGCGAGCGCCATCCTGGCCTATGTCTATTTCGCCTCGGCCAATGAGGCGCAGGCGCAGGCCGAGCGGGACGTGAGCAGCGAGATGCAGGTGCTGACCGGCGTCTACAACGAGCGTGGGTTCGACTCTCTCAACCGCGCGGTCATCGACCGGACCCTGCGCGAAAGCGCCTATGTGTACCTGCTGACCGATGAGACCCGGGGCACCACCACCGGCTCCCTCAGCGTCATGCCGGTCGAGGATTATCGCAGCGGCGCCCAGTGGGTGACCTTCCCTTTCACCGACACCGATTCCACGGGACGCGTGATCCGGCCGCAGGTGCGGGGCGTGCAGATGCGGCTGTCGGGCGGCGAGATGCTGTTCGTCGGGGCCTCCATGCGGGACACGGAGGCCTATCTGGAGCGGCTGACGCAGGCGCTCTGGGGCGCGATGGGGATCGTGCTGCTGCTCGGCGTGGCCGGGGGACTTCTGGTCAGCCGCAACCTCGAACGCACCATGGGCCGGCTGAACAGGGTGGTGACCGCCGTTCAGGAAGGCGACCTCAAGGCGCGGGCGGTGGTGCGGAACTCGGGCGACGAACTGGATGAACTGGGGGCCGGG
>DASRWP010000062.1:0-10759 GCA_035654535.1 Brevundimonas sp. | reverse complement strand
CTTTGGTCTTGGCTCCGGTGTGTTCAAGCCGGGCCGCTCGGCTGCGGACACAGGCAAGGCGGCAGCGGCCTTTGTAACTGCGTGGAAACAGCGGGATGGCTGAGGGGTGCGGGCGAGCGCCTAATGCAGGCGGTCGGCCGGGGCGCAGCGGTGATAATCGACGATCAGGTCGCGCTCCCCCGCGATTTCCCGGATCCACGCCTTGGTCTCGTGCAAGGCGACGACCAAGTACTCGCCCGGGTGGACGTCAGTTACGACGACGTCTCCGTCGTTCAGAACATGGCCGGCGATCAGATACATGGAGCACTCCCGGCGTGCCAACCGCCGGCGCCGGCAAAGGTTCCACTCAGACGATCTTCAGCTCCTCGCGCCGCTGGCGCGCGGCCTCGTGCAACTGGGCCACAGAGTGGTCGTCGCCCCATTCCTCGGGGGGCACGATCGGCACAGTCAGGCACACGCTCTGCGTCGGCAGAACCTCGCCCCAATCCTTGATCAACTGCTTGTACGAGCGACCGACGGCGCGGATGTTGCGATCCAGATCGTACAAGCCCAGCGGATTGACCCGCCCGTTCTGCTCGCGCAGAGCCGTGTCCCAGTCCACCTGATCAGTCAGCGAATACCAGGTGAAGCCGACGGTGGGTACGCCGTCGTTGCGGACGCGCAGGACGTTGGCCCACTCCTTCCACAGCCAGTTGACCGCCTCGTCGCCATTGGGGCCTTCGGCGATGTTGGTCTCGGTGTGCATGACCGGCAGACGGTACCGGTCGTAGTACTGTCGGGTGATCTCGCTGTAGCCGAAGATCTCGCCGGAAGCCGAAGTCGAGCCGTCAGCCCGGACGCGGTGCTCGTTGGTCCAGTAATAGTCGTTGCCGAGAATACAGTGCTGCCGCAGCCGGCGTCCGAGGAAGAAGTGGTACTCCTCGCGCGTCATGCCGCTGTCCATCAGGAACTCGTATACGCCCGAGTCCACGCGGCGCCCGTAGTTCAGGTCGAGTGTCAGGAAGCGCTGGCAGTTCATCGTCTCGGCATGCTTGATCGCGGCCGGGTTCTCGGCGTGGAAATACTCGGACGACTCGCTCTGGATGAAGATCACGTCCGGGCGGACCTGCAGGATCGCCTCCATGGCCAGCACATTGGCCTTCACGATGTTCTTCAGCGCCGTGACGAAGGTGAAGTCCGTGGTGCCCTCCTCGTTCCACCAGCCGTAGCGCCCGGAGAAGGTCGCGCAGATGAACATCTCGTTGACCGGCGTGTAGAGCTGAACCCATGGGAAGCGCTCTGCGAACGCGCGAGCGTAGGCCTCGAAATGCAGGCCGAAATCGGGGTTCTGGAAATCACCGATCCAGTCGGGGACGCCGAAGTGGCACAGGTCGACGATAGGGATCAGACGCCGCCGACGGATTTCAGCGAACGTCTCGTCGGCGAAAGACCAGTCGTATCGCCCCGGTCCGAGAAAAGTCGTGTGCAGCGGCGGGCCGTACCGGAGAAACCGGATGCCCATGTCCTCGACGCAGTCGAAGTCGGTCCGCCAATGCTTGTAGTGGCCGCAGGCCTCCATCTGATCGACGCGAACCGAGCCGTTCTTGATGCGCGGGATCGAGTTTTCGATTCCGGTGGCGAACATGAAGGCTGAGATGGCGTCCTCCCGAGGTCACGTCCGCGAGGGACGGAATCAAAACCGGGAAGGCGGCAGTTGGTTCAATCGACGGGCGGGGCGCCGTCCGGGCCGTTGATCTTGCGGCAGCGCGTCAGGGGGGCCAGCCCGTCGACGCCGGTCTGGACGTTACGCACCCACGCCTTGTCGCCGTTCACCGCGATCACGGTGAAGTGGGGGAACAGGTTGGGGCCGGTTCGGACCAGATCGCCGGCCACGATGTCTTCCTCATATCCGCGGTGATGCGAGATTTCGAAAAGGTCTGAATAGCTGACTTGGGTCATCTGACCCTCCTGGCTCTTTACAGGCTGATTTAGCCCCCCCGGATATGAACGAAAGCCCAACAGGAGCGTCTGAGTCGGGTCAAGCTGGCACTGAGTACTGATCAATACCGGCCTGTGGATTTGGCGCACCAGTTCGTGCTGAGCGCAGCCATCGGGCGATCTGGCCGAAGTCTGTCCGTGCGCCTCGACCGCGATCAGGCGAAGGACAGCCAGCCGACGACGAGCAGGATCAGCGCGATCAGCCCTGCGGCGACATACCAGAACGTCGGTGTCGCCCGCACGCCGCCGCTCGCGCTATCCGGCGACGGCGGGAGGGGCGGCCGGCCCGAGAGGGGCGGGGCGGGATCGATAGCGGCGCGGGCGCCCCCGGCCTCATCGTCGGTGCCGAGCGGCGACAGACCTGGATCGAACACTGGAACGCTGCCGTTCGCGCGTCGCTGGCGCCACTGCTCGTCTTTGGTCTGCAGGGGATTGGCCATGCCCTTCTAAGCCCGTCGCCCTCCAAGCGTTCCCCGCCCGCGACCGCCACGAGAGCAGAGGGAGCGCGACGGCAGGCATTGCGTTGGACCGGCATGGACTCCCTGACCCCCGAGCTCGCTTTCAGCATACTGAGGCAAATCCGAGGATATGCAGTTGTCGTGTTGCGGGAAGACGGGACCATCGTGAGATGGCTTGGCGACGCGGCGGCGATCGTTGATCTGCCCGAAGCCGACGCTGTAGGCACCAACATCGCCCGGATTTTCGCGGCCCCCGACCGGGCGCTGGAGGTGCATCTGATGGAGCTCGCCACCGCGCGGCGCGAGGGCAGGGCCGAAGACACCCGCTGGCACGTCAAGACTGACGGCACGCGCTTCTGGGCCAATGGCATCACCATGCCCTTCGCCGACGGGCGCTTTTTAAAGGTTTTCCGGGATGAAACGCGGCTCAAGGTCGCCGAGGAGCAGCGCATCCTGCTGCTGAACGAGTTGAATCATCGGGTAAGAAACACCTTGGCCACCGTTCAGTCCGTGGCCGAGCAGGCGCTCCGCTCGGCGGGCGTCTCCGCCGAAATCCGGAGCGCCCTGACCGAGCGTCTTCATGCGTTGTCACGCGCGCACAACGTTCTGGTGGACGAGAGCTGGGCGGGAGCCGACCTGCGGACCATCGTGCAGGATGCGGTGTCTCCCTATGGCGGCGGTGCGCAGGTGTCCGCTGACGGACCGGACGTCCGACTGCATCCGTCGCAGGCGGTGACGGTGGCCCTGATTCTGCACGAGTTGACCACGAATGCGCTCAAGTACGGGTCGCTCGGCGATCAGGCCGGCCAGGTCGTGATCAGCTGGAATGAATCCAGCGACGTCACAGGGCATCGCCGGCTCAGCCTGCTCTGGCGGGAATCGGGCGGGCCACCTGTGTCGCCTCCAACGCGCAGAGGTTTCGGCTCCCGCCTGTTGAAACAGGCCGCCGGGTCGATGAACGGCTCGGTGGACCTCCGCTTCGACACGACCGGGTTAGTCTGCGTGCTTGATATGACCCTTGTCGACGAGGCCGTTCCTATCGAACAGACCCTGCTCGAAGTCGGCCAACCCGGCCCCGGGGACGTGAAAATCAACTGAGGCTGGCCACCGGAACCATCCCGGGCAGCTCTGGTTAGCAAGCGCGTCAGGCCAGAGGATAAGACGATGCGGGCGATGGATTATCGCGGTCCCCGAAGGGTTCGCATTGAAGAGAAGCCGATGCCGGTGATCGAGCATCCGCGGGACGCAGTCGTGCGCGTCACGCGATCCTGCATCTGTGGATCCGACCTCCATCTCTACCACGGTCTGGTGCCTGACACCCGGGTCGGAATGACCTTCGGCCACGAGTTCTGCGGCGTCGTCGAGGAGGTTGGTTCGGGTGTGGAGAACCTGAAGAGGGGCGACCATGTGCTGGTCCCCTTCAACATCGCCTGCGGCCAGTGTCACTTCTGCAAACAAGGCCTGTTCGGCAATTGCCACGAGTCCAACGCACAGGCGACGGCGGTCGGCGGCATCTTTGGCTATTCCCATACCGCCGGCGGATACGACGGCGGGCAGGCCGAGTACGTCCGCGTGCCCTACGCCGACTTTGGCCCGACCTTGATCCCGGACTGGATGGACCCCGATGACGCGGTGCTGCTCACGGACGTAGTCCCAACCGGCTACCAGGCCGCAGAGATGGGCGGGATCCAGAAGGGTGACACGGTGGTGGTGTTCGGGGCCGGGCCGGTCGGCCTGCTGGCGGCGCGTTGCGCCTGGCTGTTCGGGGCAGGACGGGTGATCGTCATTGACCACATCGAATACCGGCTCGACTTCGCCCGCACCTACTGTCCGGCCGAGGTTTATGATTTCCGCGAGATCGGCGACCCCGTGGTGTTCCTCAAGAAGATCACGGAGATCGGCGCCGACGTCTGCATCGACGCGGTCGGCGCGGACGCCTCTGGCAACGGCTGGCACACCTTCTTCGGCAAGAAGCTTAAGCTGGAGGCGGGAAGCGCCGTGCCGCTGCACTGGGCCATCAACTCGGTGAAGAAGGGTGGCGTCGTCTCGATCGTCGGCGTCTACGGACCGACCGGAAACATGGTCCCGATCGGCAATGTCGTGAACAAGGGCATCACCATCCGGGCGAACCAGGCATCGGTGAAGCGCCTGCTGCCCCGGCTTATCGAGCATGTGAAAGAGGGCCGGATCGACCCGAAGGCGATCATCACCCACCGCGTGCCGCTGGAGGACGTGGCCGAGGCATATCACGTGTTCTCGTCCAAGCTGGAGGGCTGCATCAAGCCCGTCCTGCTCCCCAACGCAGCCTGAGAAGGGACACCTCCCATGACGCAGAGCACGCAGGCCCTCGCCGCCGCCGCGGAGGCTGAAACCCGGCCCCGGATCGACCCGGCCGATGTCGTGGGGTGGGCTGTCGATGCCGATGCCGAGAACGATCCGACCTGGCCGATGAGGGATAGATCAAGGGATGATGGGCCTGGCATGAACTGGACGCCGCCTGAGACGCAGCACACCGGGGTGGAAATCCTCCAGTCCGTCGAACATCTGCGGCGACCGGCGGTCGTCGGGCAGTCCACGCCGCCTTCGGGTGTCAGCGGCGTCATCCGCAGGGCGGCGTTCACCTTTAGTGAGAGCCAGTGGGGCCACTGGCTGCTGCTGATGCTGGCCGACCGGATAAACACCGTCGAAGGCGTGCTTGACGACCTCTTGCGCGGGCGGGCGCCGAACCCTCTGGTGGAGATGGGGATCGTGGAGCGATCCCGGTCCCGCGAGAGCGCGATCGCGACCGCCGCAGTGCTGGGTCTGGTCGCAGTCGGGGTCGTGACGGTGGTGCGCCGACGTCGCTGAAACGGCGCGCGGCTTGGCCGCAGACCCCAAGCCAAAGCCAGCGGCCGCAGACTGCGGAATCGCCCCGTCCGCCCTCGTCTCGTGATGGTCGAATCCGGACGGCTCAGATCGCCGGACATGGGAAGCCGTTCGGTTGACTGGTCGCATGGCCACGCTATTTCTGGCGTGCGGCGGGGGATATGGGTTGGCGTATGGGGGTTGAAATCACGCCGGCCGCCGAGGGTGCGACCGACGTCGCGTCATTGGAGCAGTCGACGGCGCAGCCCGGCCTGTCGGACGTCCACGCCGAACTCCTTCGAGATCCCGAATTGCAGTTCGACCGGGCCGGCTTCACGCCGCCGGACATCCCGGACTGGCTGCTCTGGATCGGCGACATCCTGAGGTGGGTCGCGCCCGTGACGAAGTACGTGTTCTGGGCCGGCCTGATCGTGATCGTCGGGCTGATCCTGTTTGCAATCGGACGCGAGGTCCTGAAGTTGAGAGCGCCGCGGGCCCGGGCGACCGACGTCCCGGCGATCGACGCCGGGTGGCGTCCCGCCCCTGACGCGGCCCTGAACCT
The DNA here is from genome assembly GCA_035654535.1 of Brevundimonas sp. Lineage (GTDB taxonomy): Bacteria > Pseudomonadota > Alphaproteobacteria > Caulobacterales > Caulobacteraceae > Brevundimonas. Next base: position 4,918 of record DASRWP010000062.1, on the reverse strand, counting down.
GCTTGCGACTGCCGACGCACTGGCGGCGGAAGGGCTCTACGCCGAGGCGGCCCACCTGCTGCTGCTTCGCAGTGTCGAGGATATCCAGCGGCGCCAGCCCAAGGCCGTCCGGGTGTCATTGACCGCCCGCGAGATCGCGGTGCTGGACGCCATCCCGGACGCGGCTCGTCCGGCCTTCCGCTTGATCGCGCAGGTGGTGGAACGCAGCCTGTTCGGCGACGCTGGCGTCGGCGCCAGTGACTTCGCCGAATGCAGAAGGGCCTATGAGGGCTTTGCCCTGCCTGAAGGCTGGAACCGTTGAGCCGCCCGTCCCGCGCAGTCGCCGCCGCCTTCTCACCGGTGGTGATGATCGTCCTCGCGCTGGTGGTGATTGTCGCCTTGGCCGGTTTGGCCGTGCTCACGGCCTATGCGCCGGAACTCGAGAATGGTGATGATGGGGGTGCGCATGCGCTTTCCAACTCCGCCGTCGGGTTTCGGGGCGCCGTGCAGCTGCTGCGCGGAACCGGGACGCCGGTCACGCTGAGCCGCGGCCGCCGGAGGGCCAGTGGGTTTGACAGCCTGCTGGTCGCCACACCCACCGTCGGGCCGGCTGAGGCTCGACCGAACGATGACGTCACGGGCAGCGAGGATCCAGGCCCGGTTATGCAGCTCATTGAGCCGGGCCTGCTGGGACTGGCGCCGGTGCTGGTTGTTCTGCCCAAATGGAACACCGTCGCCGAGCCCCGTCGCCCGGGCTGGGTCGCCACGCTCGGGCCCCACCGGCCGGAGGCGGTGCTGACGGTGCTGCCCGCCGGCATGCGCACTGACCTCGCCCTGGAACGCCGCGCCGTGCGAAATCCCACCCAACTGTTCCGGCGTGACGGGCGAGCGGTCGGCCGCGCCGTGTCCGTAGAGGCGCTGCAAACCCTTTCTGGCCGGACGTTCGCCCGTGGCGACTGGACTCCAGTCGTGACCGACGCTTCCGGAGCCGTCGTCCTGGCGCTGAAACGCGGCTCCCGCGTCTATGTGTTGGCTGAGCCCGATCTGCTGAACACCCATGGGATCAAGACCCTCGCCGGAGCCGAGACCGGCATGGCCATTATCGACCTCGCTCGGGCGGAAGATGCGCCCGTCGTCTTCGATCTGACCCTGCACGGGTTCGAGCGCACGCGCAGCCTGCTGCGGCTCATGCTTGAGCCGCCACTGCTCGGCGTCACCCTTCTTATGGCGGCGCTGGCCGCTTTCGCCGGGTTGCAGGCGGTCGTGCGCTTCGGTCCGGCGCAGGAGGCGGAGCGAACCGTCGCCCTCGGCAATAGGGCCTTGGCCGATAACACCGCGGGACTCGTGCGGCTGGCGCGCCGCGAGCACCGGATGGCTGAACCCTACGCTCGTCTGATCCGCGCGGCGGGGGCCCGGGCAATCGGCGCGCCTCGCGGGCTCAGCGAAGCCGAACTGGACGCCTTCCTCGACCGCGTCGGCGCCATCGCGGGCGCCACCACCCGCTATTCCGACCTTGCCGCGAGCGCGGCAGTGGCCAAAACCCCCGACGATTTGATGTCGGTCGCGCGTGACCTTCATCGCTGGAAGCAGGAGCTGACCCGTGGACGTCAATGAGGTGGCCGCCATCGCGGCGCGCATCCGCACCGAGATCGCCCGCGCGGTGGTGGGGCAGGACGCAGCGGTTGATCTGCTGCTCACAGCCTTGTTCGCCGGCGGCCATGTGCTGCTGGAGGGACCGCCCGGCACCGCCAAGACGCTGCTGGCGCAGAGCTTCGCTCGCACGGTCGGGCTCGACTACGGCCGGATTCAGTTCACGCCGGACCTGATGCCCGGCGACATCATCGGCGCCAACCTGTTCAACTTCCAGACCTCGAGCTTCACCCTGACTCGCGGGCCGATTTTCTGCGAACTGCTCCTCGCCGACGAGATCAACCGGACGCCGCCCAAAACACAGGCGGCCCTGCTGGAAGCGATGCAGGAGCGTCAGGTCACCATCGACGGTGTCTCGCACGCCCTGAGCGACCGCTTCACCGTCGTCGCCACCCAGAATCCCATCGAGCAGCAGGGCACCTACCCCTTGCCGGAGGCGCAGCTGGACCGGTTCCTGTTCAAACATGTGCTGGATTATCCATCGGTCGAACAGGAGCGGGTGATCGTCTCGACCTTTGGCTCGCGGTCGGGACAGATGGACCCCGAGGCGCTCGGGGTGCAGCCGGTCGCCGATCGGGCGACGATCGACGCCGCCGTGTCTGCCGTCGCCGAAGTCAGGCTGACCCCCGAGGTTACCGGCTATATCGTTGACCTGGTCCGGGCGACGCGGGACTCGGCCGATACGGACACGGGCGCCTCCCCACGCGCCGGAGCCATGCTGGCGGTGGCGGCCCGCGCCCGCGCCGCTCTGGACGGTCGTGACTACGTAATTCCCGACGACGTCAAGCAGCTGGCGGTTTCGGCTCTGCGCCACCGTCTGTTGCTCTCGCCGGCGGCCGAGATCGAGGGCCGGAAGGTGGATCAGGTGCTTCAGGCCCTCGTTGAGCAGGTGGCCGCGCCGCGATGATCTACCCGACCCGCCGAGCTGTGATCGCGCTGGCGGCGGGTCTGCCCGTCATTTTGCTCGTCGGCGTGCTGACGCCGGCCGGGTGGCTGGCTGCCCCCGCCTGGATCGCGGGCGTCGTCCTGATGCTGGGGCTCGACGCCTTGATGAGCGGGTCGCGCACCCGCCTGCTCCTCGAGACGCCGGACCCGCTGGCTCCCGCCGTGGCCCGGGCGGAAGAGAGCGGCTTCACCGTGCGGTTCGGGGCGGGGCCGGTCCCGCCACGCGCCGAGGCCGCCCTCGCCGCGGACCGGCGGCTCGGCCTGATCAATCCCTTCAGTCGCGCCGAGGTTCGGGATGCGGCGGCCCGGTTCCGCTTTCCATTCATCCCTTCGCGCCGGGGCGCGGTGACCCTGCACCGGCTGTGGGTGCGTTGGACCGGTCCGATGGGCCTGATCTGGAAGCACAAGATATTCGAGCTGGGCCAGTCGGGGGCGGTCACCACCGATCTCCGGTCCGTCAGGGAGGATGCGGTTAAGCTGTTCGCGCGCGATGCCCTCTTCGGGGCCAAGACCCAGATCCAGCTCGGCGAGGGATCCGAGTTCCAGGCCCTGCGCGATTTCCAGACGGGAATGGATCGGCGGGCGATCGACTGGAAACAGTCCGCGCGCCACTCAGCCCTGCTGGCCAAGGAGTTCCGCACCGAGAGAAACCATCACGTCATCATGGCTCTCGACTGCGGCCGGGTCATGAGCGAGCCGGTGGGCGGCGCCCCGCGCATCGACCGCGCGATCAATGCGGCGCTTCTGCTGGCCTATGCCTGCCTGAGATCGGGTGACCGGGCCGGATTGTTCGCGTTCGACTCGGCGCCGAGGCTGGCGACCGGCGTGGCTGCGGGCCTCGAGGCCTTCCGGTCGCTGCAGCTGGTGGCCGGGAGGATCGACTATTCGACCCGCGAGACCAACTATACCCTCGGCCTCGCCAGCCTGGCGGGGCAGCTCAAGCGCCGGTCGCTGGTCGTGGTCTTCACCGATTTCACCGACTCCGTCGCGGCCGAGCTCATGGTGGAGTCTCTTGGCCGGCTGATGCGACGTCATCTGATCCTGTTCGTCGTGCTGCGCGATGAGGAACTGGAGAGCCTGACCGAGACCGAGCCCAGGGAAAGCGAGGATGTGGCCCGCGCGGTCGTCGCCGCCGGGCTGTTGCGCGAACGCGAGACTGTCGTGGTCCGCCTGCGCCGCATGGGCGTCCACATCGTCGAGGCTCCGGCCGACCGGATCGGGCCCGCGCTGATCAACGCCTACCTGGACCTGAAGCGAAGGGATCTGTTGTGACCGATGTCCCGCCCGTCCCGATGTTGAAGAGCCAGCGGTTCCGTTACGAGCGGCAGGACGACTGGATCCGTCTGGAGCGCCTGCTCGGCAAAGCGGAGAAGGGATCGCCCGGCAAGTTGACCGATGAAGAGATACTGGCGGCGCCCATCCTCTACCGCTCGACGCTGTCCGCCCTGTCCGTCGCGCGCGAGACCTCGCTGGATATCGGGCTGATCGCCTATCTCGAGAACCTGTCCGCCCGGGCCTATTTCTTCGTATACGGCTCCCGCTCGACCCTGCATGGCCGTCTCGCGGGCTTTTTCGCGTCGGAATGGCCGAGGTCCGTGCGGGGCTTATGGCGCGAGACCCTGGTCTCGGCCGCGGTGATGTTGCTGGGCGCTGTATGCGCCGCGTGGCTGGTCACCAACGATCCGGAGTGGTTCTACGCCTTCGTTCCCGCAGAGCTGTCGGGCGGTCGCGACCCTGGCGCCTCGACCGGGAGCCTGCGCAATACGCTGTCCGGCGTGGGTGAGAGCGGCGGCCTGTCCGCCTTCGCCACCGTGCTGTTCACGCACAACACCCAGGTGGCCTTGCTGGCCTTCGCGCTCGGCTTCGCCTTCTGCGTCCCCACGGCTCTCCTCCTGCTATACAACGGGGCCACGCTGGGCGCCTTCGTGGCGCTGTTCGTAAGCCGCGGGCTCGGCCTCGAAGTCGGCGGCTGGCTGCTGATCCACGGCGTGACCGAGTTGTTCGCGGTGATCCTGGCCGGCGCGGCCGGGTTGAGGATTGGCTGGGCCGTCATCTTCCCCGGCGCCCGTCACCGGCTGGAAGCCGCGACCGAGGCGGGGCGCAGCGCCGGGCTGGTGATGGGCGGCGTCATCGTCATGCTGTTCGTGGCTGGTCTGCTTGAGGGGTTCGGGCGTCAGCTGATCGCGGATACCGGAGCCCGCTACGCGATCGCCCTGTTCACCGGCGCCCTGTGGGCCGTCTATTTCTACGCTTCCCCGGCCGAGGCGCGCCGTGGCCGCTAGCCTCACCAATCCCGCTCCCGCCGACCGGACGCTGCGAGAGTTCGTCACGCCCGAGGGCGTCG